>CAYTOU010000108.1:0-8404 GCA_964439295.1 uncultured Oscillospiraceae bacterium | reverse complement strand
GGCGGCACAGGTCTGCAATGTGTCGCAGCCCACTTTCGTCAGAATTTCGCGCCGCCTGGGCTTTGAGGGCTTTGCGCAGCTTAAGGCCGCGCTGCGCCAGGTTCAGACCGATCAAAACGCCGCGCGCATGCCCTCGGATCTGTACGAGCACATGAACGCCGATGACGATCCGTACGACATAGCCAGCCAAATAGTGCGCGCATCCATACAGTCCATGGAGGACCTTATGTGCGTGCTGGATCGCGACCAGTTTAACAGCGCGGTCAATGCGCTTCTGGGCGCGCAGCGCGTGGGCTTTTACGGCGTGGGCGACGCGGCGATAGTCGCCGAATCCGCGAACCATAAGTTCAGCCGCATGGGCACTGTCTGCACATCGACAAACGACCCCGATATACAGCTCATTCAGGTCAGCCAATTGCAAAAGGGCGACGTATGCGTGCTGATAAGCCACTCGGGACGCTCGCGCACCACTGTCAATACCGCCAAGCGCGCACGCGAGGTCGGCGCAACCGTGGTCAGCATTACCAACTATCCCTATTCTCAACTGGCGCGCCTGTCCGATTATGTACTTACAACCGCGTCGTTCATGGAGCATTCGGGCGAGGTAATAACCAAGCGCATATCCGAGCTGGTGCTGGTCGAAAGCCTGTTTATTAGCGTAATGCTGCGCGGCGGCGAAAAGTATAACTCGGCTCTGGCGCGCTCTAACGAGGCGCTTATCGAAAACAAGCTGTAAGCGCGTGAAAAAGCCAATATTTGGCAATAACATATTCACGACTTGCTTGAAAATACTACCGCAATGATGTATACTTTAGTTGGAAATTTACAGCTGCTTTATGGTAGCTGCTGAAAGTGGAGGAATTGTTATGGCACTGACTCTGGGCATTATTGGCTATGGCTACATGGGACATTGGCACCTGCGCAACGCCCCCCGCGTAGAGGGAGTGTCGGTAGTTGCTGCATACGACATCGACCCCGAAAAGGTACAGCTGGCGCGCGATGAGGGTCTGATTGCATTCTCTTCGCTAAAGGAATTCCTCGCTTGCGATAAGATTAATACGGTTTTGGTATCCACGCCCAACGATACGCATTGCGCGCTGGCATGCGCGGCAATGAAGGCGGGCAAAAATGTAATTGTCGAAAAACCCGTTGCAATGGACGGCGCACAGGCCGAGCTCATGGCGGCGACCGCAAAGCAGTGCGGCGTTATATTCACCGTGCATCAGAATCGCCGCTGGGATAAGGACTACAAGATCGCCAGCCAGATCGTAAACGAGGGTATGGTTGGTAAGGTATATTCGGTACAGTCCCGTCTGCACGGCAGCCGCGGCGCAATGTTCGGCTGGCGCGCCGAGCCCGAACACGGCGGCGGAATGATATTCGACTGGGGCGTACACTTCACCGATCAGATAATGAACCTGTTCGGCTTTGACAGCATAAAGAGCGTGTTCTGCAAGATGGTCAACGTAAAGACCGAGGATGTCGAGGACTACTTCTTCCTCGTATATGACCTGAAGAACGGCATGCATGTTCAGATGGAGATAGGCACCTGGGTGCTCAATCCGCTGCCCCGCTGGATGATACTGGGCGATCTGGGCACCGCGTACATAAACGACTTCTCGCGCAACGGCAAGATAATCAAGATCGAAAAGTCCGCCGAGCATAGCGAGGCCATCGTGACCGGCGAAGGCACGCCCACCCGCACATTCGCGCCGCGTCCCGCCGAAGAGGTCATGACATTCGAACTGCCCGACACTCCCACCGACCTGCGCGAGTACTATGCAAACCTGCGCGATGCCATAGAGGGCAAGTGCGAGCCCATCGTAAAGCCCGAGCAAATTTGCGCGGTAATGCATGTGCTGGATTGCGCATTCGAGTCCGCACATACCGGCAAGCAGATAATGATCTGATAAAAAAGCATAACTTACATTCAGGCGGCTGCAACTTCGCAGCCGCCTGATTTGGTATTCGGCGCAAACTACCAATTGTGGCGACTGTTGTAAAACCATTGTAAACGATAGCCGCACGTGATATAATATACCCAAGCGCTTTATCATAAAAGCGCGCCTAATACGAATTGCGAGGTTTAATACGCTTGTCAAATATAGATATACTTTATTCAAGGCTCATCGCGATGGGCGTCTCACCCGATAGGCTCATTAAGGATGAGCCTATGTCGCGCCATACGACTTTTCGCGTGGGCGGTCCTTGTGACCTGATGCTCTACGCTCAGTGCGGATGCGAAATCGCACGCGCGCTCAATACCGCGCGCGAAATGGGCATACCCGCATGCGTTGTGGGCAATGGCTCAAACCTGCTTGTGCGCGATGGCGGCATTGAGGGGCTTGTCGTGCAGATAGGCGCTCATATGAGCGACATAAGCATTGACGGCACGCGCGTAAGCGTACAGGCGGGCTGCCTTATGAGCCGCCTGAGCAGCGAGTGCGCGCGCATGGGTCTGAGCGGATTCGAGGCGCTGGGCGGCATACCGGGCACGGTGGGCGGCGCGGTCGCGATGAACGCGGGCGCGTACGGCAGCGAAATGAAGGACGTGCTGGTGAGCGCGACAGTGCTTGACCGCGGCGAGGAAAACCAATTGACCCTAAAGGAACTGGACATGAGCTACCGCACAAGTCGCGTGCTTAGGGAGAATATGATAGTGACCGGCGCGGTGCTGGAGCTTAAAAAGGACGACTGCGATGCAATACGCGCGCGCATAGACGACTTTACCGCGCGTAGACGCGCAAAGCAGCCGCTCAATATGCCCAGCGCGGGCTCGACATTTAAGCGCCCCGAAGGGTACTTCGCCGGCGCGCTTATTGAGGGCTGCGGTCTTAAGGGCGCGAGCGTGGGCGGCGCGCAGGTGTCGACCATGCATGCCGGCTTTATAGTAAACGCGGGCGGCGCAACGGCAAAGGATATACTTGATTTGATTGAACTCGTGCGCCAGAAGGTGCATGCCGAAAATGGCGTGTGGCTGGAACCCGAGGTGCGCATACTGGGACGCGACAATTGACGGCGGGGGAAGAGATGCAGTTGATACTACTGACGGGCATGTCCGGCGCGGGCAAAACGCGCGCGCTAAAGGCGTTTGAAGATATGGGATTCATCTGCGTGGACAATCTGCCGCCGCAGATGCTCTCAAGCCTTCAAAAGCTGTACGGCGCGGGCGGCAATGCGCGAATTGCAGTCTTAACGGATGTGCGCGCGGGTGCGCTGTTTGATGCCGAAGTCGTGAAGAGGTTCGCAAACGAAGGATATATCAGCGGTAAAAAGCCGCTTACGATATTCATGGACGCGGATGACGATTGCCTTAAGCACCGTTACGAATGTTCCGGGCGCAAGCATCCGCTCTCAATGAGCCATACGCTTGACGAGGCGATAGCGCGCGAACGCACTCTAATGGAGCCGCTGCGCGAATGCGCAAACCATATTATAGATACGACCGACATTACACCGGACGCACTGCAAAAGCTGCTTGAATCCATTGTCGGCAATATGTGTGAAGAACCTTCAAAAATGCGCGTGCGCGTAATAAGCTTCGGCTTTAAGCACGGCACTGTACAAAACGCCGATATGGTGCTTGACGTGCGCATGCTCAAAAATCCGTACTACGTGCCCGATATGCGCGCGCGCACAGGACGCGATGCGGATGTGAGCGACTATGTACTGAATAACGCGGATGCGCGCGAATTCCTTAATAAGACGCGCGACTTGCTATCGTTTATGCTGCCGCGATTTGAACGAAACGGCAGGGCATGCTTCACGCTTGCGGTGGGCTGCACGGGCGGTCAGCATCGCTCGGTCGCCACGGCGGAGGCACTTAAGCAAATTATATCCGATATGGGATTTGAAACGGAAATAGAGCACAGGGATATGGCTGCTTCGCGCGATGCGGAGCAAAGGATAATTGCGCGCACGAGCGGAGGATGAACATCGATGAGCTTTTCGTCGGAAGTCAGACTGGAACTGTCGCATATACATGTCGAAAAGGACTGCTGTAAGCGTGCCGAAATAGCCGGTATGCTTCTGTCCAGCGGCAATCTGCTTCTGACGGGCGGCGGCGGTGTGGCGCTCACGCTGTCCAGCGAACAGGCGGCGACCGCGCGGCACATATATTTGCTTATAAAGGACTCATTCGGCGCGCGCTGTGAGATAGTGGTATCGCGCCGCGAATATCCCAAGGTGCGCAATGTGTATACGCTTTCATTGCGCGGCGAGGATGCCGAAAGGGTGCTTATCGAGTGCGGCGCGGTGCATAGGACGTATCTGTTCGCACTGCGCGGCGGATTGCCCGAAAGGCTATTGGGGCGCGAATGCTGTAAGCGCGCGTTTATGCGCGGCGCTTTTTTGGGCTGCGGCTCGGTTGCCGATCCGGCGAGCAAGTATCATCTGGAATTCGCGACCGGACGCGAAAGCTTTGCCGTGGCGTTCATGGAGTTTCTGCGCAGGCTTGAGCTCAACGCGCGCAAAGTGAACCGAAAGAACGTTTTTGTCGTCTATCTTAAGGAGAGCGAGCAAATTATATCGCTCCTGGGCATGATGGGCGCGCATGAGGCGCTTTTGCGTATGGAAAGCGCGCGCGTGGTCAAGGCGGTGCGCAACCGCGTCAACCGCGAGACCAATTGCGACAGCGCGAACATGGATAAGGCGATAAACGCATCGATGCGTCAGGTGGAAACAATAGAATGGCTCGAGGAAAATATGGGGCTAAACAAACTCACGCCCGCACTTGAGCAGGTGGCGCGCGCAAGGCTGGACAACCGCAACGCGACGCTGGAAGAGCTGGGCAGTATGCTTGAGCCGCCGCTGGGTAAGTCGGCGATAAATCACAGACTGCGCAGGATAGAGGAGCTGGCTGCGAAACTCAAATCGCAGCAGGAGGGAGAAAACTAATGCAGAGCAGGACGTTCGTCATTGACAATCAGGGACTGCGCTCGCACGAAACGGCGATGCTCGTCAAGGCTGCGTGCAAGTATACGAGCGTTATCGAAATAGAGCATGGCATAAAGCGCGTAAATGCTAAATCCATGATGGGCGTATTGTCCTTGGGCATGCTGTCGGGCGAAGAAATACTGTGCACGGCAGACGGCGATGACGAAAAGCAGGCGCTTGACGAAATAGAAAGTCTACTGAAGTCCGGCTTTAAGTCGGCTTAAATATCAAAAACTTTGGAGGTGTACTATGAATCGCATAGGCGTAATGGCGGAATCGTTCAACATGGGCGTATCTAAGGGTATGGAGATGGCTTCTCAGGTAGGCGCGGCTGCGGTACAGGTATACGTGGGCGGTCGCGGCGCGTGCGAAAGCAAATGGACGCCCGAGTATCGCCGCGATATACTCAAAAAGGCACACGACTGCGGACTGGTGATCAGCGCCATGTGCGGCGATCTGGGCGGTCATGCATTCGAGGGCAAGGCGGAAAACGACGAGTGGCGCATTGACGAGGTCAAGCGCATGTTCGAGCTGTGCACCGACATGGACTGCACCATACTGACCAACCACATCGGCCGCGTGCCCGCCGATCCCAACCACCCGCGCTATGCGGTCATGGTCGATGCCATGCAGCGCATTGATATATTGGGCAAGCAGACCGGCTGCCGTCTGGCAATCGAGACCGGCCCCGAAACTCCCGATACGCTTAAGCGCTTCCTAAATGACATAGGCGGCACGAATATCGGCATCAACTTCGACCCCGCGAACCTTAAGATGGTCATGGACGTTGACGCAGCCGAGGGTGTGCGCACGCTGGCGGGTCATATACTGCACACCCACGCCAAGGACGGCAAGATTTATAAGTTCATGGGCGGCGAAGAAGTATACGGCATATTCTGCGACGGCGGCATAGAGGATCTGCAGAAGCTGGGCGACTACTTCGAGGAAGTACCGCTGGGCGAGGGCGATGTCAACTGGACCGGCTACATGAAGGCGCTGGAGGAAATCGGCTATAAGGGCTTCTTCACGATAGAGCGCGAGTGCGGCCCCGACCCGACTGCCGATATTAAGCTGGCTGTGGCATTCCTTAAGAAGATGCTGGGTCAGGCATAAGCCTTAATTTCGCACTTGATTCAAATAACGGAGATCAGCAATGGAAAAGCAAATTGCTTTGCGTAAATCGATACGTCACTATAATTCCGATGCACTTACGGAGGCGGCGCAAACTGCGCTCGCCTCCTGGCGTAATTGGGCTAAACAATATACCGACAGCGCGGACGCGGACTGCGATATGCGCCTTTTGCCCGGCGATGCGCCGCTCAAGGGTCTTTACATAGTCAAGGCACCCGGGTATATGGTGTTCCTGGGTCGCCCCACGCGCATTGGACGCATAAACGCCGGATTCGTGCTGGAGCAGATTTCGCTCAAGCTCACCGAACTGGGCGTGGGCACATGCTATCTGGGCGCAACGCATATGGATGAGTTAAAGGCGGACGCAAAGGGTCTTGAGCCGCTCATATTCATGAGCCTGGGCATGCCCGATCAGACGCTCACGCGCAAAAACATATCCGAGTTTAAGCGCAAGCGCCTTGATGAAATCGCCACGGGCGAAATACAGGGCGATATGGCGCGCGTAATCGAAAGCGCACGCCTTGCGCCATCCGCGATGAACCGCCAGCCCTGGCGCATTGTCGTGACCGGCAATCGCGCGATATGCTGCGTTGAGCATAGCGTGCTTGACTCGTTTAAGCGCCTGAGCGAAATCGACATGGGCATAGTGATGTCGCATATGCTCCTCACCGCGCGCACAATGAGCGAAAACGCTCATATCGAATGCGCCCCGCAGGACGCTGACAAAGCGCCGCGCGGCAGCGAGTATATAGCCACTGTGGTAATATCATAGAAATCATAAAGGTAAGTTTTTCGTATGAGCAGACTTCTTTTTGTGCGGCATGGTCAGACAGTATGGAACACTCAGCACCGCATGCAGGGTCAGAAGGATTCGCCGCTCACCGCAACCGGACGCGAGCTGGCGCGTAGGCTGGGCGTGCGCCTAGGCAATACGCACATAGACGGCGTATTCTATAGCCCGCTCAAGCGCGCCGACGATACCGCGCATATACTCGCTTGTGGGCGCGATGTGCCGCTGTACCCGGATGAGCGACTGAAAGAGCTGGACTTAGGCCGATGGGAGGGCGAAGACATGCGCCTCATGGAGCAGCGCTATCCCATCGACTTTGAATGGTTCTGGCTGGATCCCAACAGGTACATGGATATACGCGGCGGCGAAACGTATGACCACTTGCTTGCGCGCACGCGCGACTTCCTAAGCGATGTGGGCGGGCGCGAGGGCACGTATGTGGCCGTTACGCACGCGATAGCGCTGCGCTCTGTGCGCCAGAACGCGTTGGGGCTTTCGACCGCCGATTCGCGCGTGTCCATGCCCTCGTGCTGCTTAAGCGAAATAGACGTAAATGACGGCAAGTTCGATCTAAAACTGTTCGGCGACAGATACCATCACGATGATACTATTGCCGACTGGTGGTGCGGTTCAACCAAGCCGATAAGCGTGCTGCCCGCGGGTTCGATAGTCACGCGCATACGGTCGCTTGCCGAGGCACTGTCATTTGCGCCCGAGCATTTGACCGTAAATGTCGACTCAACGCTTACGCATGACGGCAGACTCTCGGGCTATCTCTACCGCATCTGCGAGCCGCTACGCATTGGCGATGTCATCGAAGAGAACAGCACAATGCCGCTCACATACGAATTTCGCACAACGCGCGATCTGAAGGTCGAATTGTCCAAGCAAACCCGTGCCGGTGACGCGCTCGACATACCCGCGGACAATCCCGAATTGACGCTGAATGTATAAGCCAATCGAAAGGAGCATGCGCATGCCGTCCGACTTTATTGAGCAAACCGCGCCCCGCGATCGGGACGCGCGCGCCGAGCACTTCATGCGCATGGCAATCGAAGAGGCGCGCCTCGCCCTCGCCGAAGGCGAGTTCCCGGTGGGCGCGGTACTTGTGCGAGGCAATAACGTCATCGCCCGCGCCCGCAATGCGCGCGAGCGCCTGTCCGACCCGACCGCGCATGCCGAAGTGCTGGCACTGCGCGCCGCCGCCGAGCAATGCGGCGATTGGCGTCTAAACGGCTGCGAGCTCTTCGTGACGCTGGAGCCCTGCCCGATGTGCGCCGGCGCCATACTCAACGCGCGCATAGACCGCGTCTGGTACGGCGCATACGATAGCGAGCGCGGCTGCTGCGGCAGCGTGTACCGCCTGACGGAAGACCCCGCATTCAACGCATTTGTGCATGCAACGGGCGGCGTGCTTGCGGGGGAGTGCGAAGGGGTTATTGGGGAGTTTTTGAAGGGTAAGAGGAAGCGAGGATAAGTGTGGAATAAGGGAAAAACATTCGCCACCCTAAAATCTTGGAAAAATACAGGGAAAATATTTGTGTAATG
>CAYTOU010000107.1:3973-8408 GCA_964439295.1 uncultured Oscillospiraceae bacterium | reverse complement strand
ACTCGGCAGTACAGTTCACGCCCCACCATATATTAAAGTGGGGCGCGAAAACGGCGCTTGCGGACGTGCGGCTGGTTGTATGAGTTGCTATCCGGCTCGCGCCGCCATATATTAGAGCGGCGCGAGAAGGGGCGTGATTGGGTGTCGCAGCGTTTGAGGAAACGGTGACCTCTCCGCCCGCGAGCTGCGGGCGCCTCCCCTTTCGAACGGAGTTTCGCCGTAACCAAGCTCATGGCTCTCCTGAAAGGAGAGCTGTCACGAGCCGTGACTGAGAGGTCACCGTAACCCCGCAAACTAACTCAAACTATTCCCTAATCCCTGTTCCCTAGTCCCTCGTACCCCCGCATTCTAACTAAAGCTAACCGCTAACCGCTAACAGCTAACAGCTAAAAAACAAAAACGGGCCTCGCAAAAACGCGAAGACCCGTCTAACAGACTCATCCCTTACCCAATCAGCCTTACCTTATACACGTTTTCGATTGCGGCGACCGCGGATTCTACGCCGGCGGCGATTTCGCCATCCACGTCGATTACGGTGTATGCCAGCGCGCCGCGGGACTTATTGACCATGTTGGCAATGTTAATGCCCTGCGCGGCCAGCTGCGCGGTTATCGAACCCACCATGTTGGGCACATTGGCGTGCAGCACGCACAGGCGCGCGCCGTTTGCATAGCCCGGATCGCATGCGGGATAGTTGACCGAATTGATTATCGCGCCGCGAGTCAGGTACGCGACCAGCTCCTGCGCGGCCATTTCGGCGCAGTTATCTTCGCTCTCGGGAGTGGATGCGCCCAGATGAGGCAGAGCTATTATGCCGGGAACGCCTATCATCTCGTCGGTTGCGAAGTCGGTCACATAGCGGCGCATCTTGCCGGATGCGACAGCCTCCAGCACGGCAGCGGTATCGACCAGCTCGCCGCGCGAGAAGTTGAGCAGCGTTGCGCCGTCCTTCATCTTGGCGATGTAATCCTTATTGACCATGCCGCGGTTGTCATTTGTCAGCGGCAGGTGCAGCGTGATTATGTCCGCCTCGCCCAGCAGCTTATCCAGATCGGCGGCCTTATGTATGGAGCGCGACAGCATCAGCGCGTGATCTACCGACAGGTACGGATCGTATCCGTACACGTCCATATCCAGCGCGTGACCGGCGTTGGCGACCATTGCGCCTATTGCGCCCAGACCTATTACCGCAAGCTTCTTGCCCTTGAGCTCGGGACCTACGAACTGGCTCTTGCCCTTTTCGACCAGTGCGCTTACCTTATCGCCCTGACCCTTAAGCGTGCGCTCCCACTCTATGCCGCCCACTATGTCACGACCGGCCAGCAGCATGCCCGCCACGGTCAGCTCCTTTACGGCGTTGGCGTTTGCGCCGGGGGTGTTGAATACGACAATGCCCTTTTCCGAGCACTTATCCACGGGGATGTTATTGTAGCCCGCGCCCGCGCGCGCGATTGCCTTCAGGCTATCGGCAAGCGGCATGTCGTGCATCTTGGCACTGCGCACGATTATGCCGTCTTCGTTTTCGACATCCTTGCCCACCTGATAATTATCGTCAAATACGCCGTTTATGACCGGCGAAATCTCGTTTAGCGTCTTTATGCGGAACATAATGCCTCCTGTACGGCTCTGCCGCTTATTCGTTTTCCAGCTCGAACTGCTTCATGTACTTTATCAGCGCCTTTACGCCCTCGATAGGCATGGCGTTGTAGATGCTGGCGCGTATGCCGCCCACCAGACGGTGACCCTTCAGCGCGATGAGACCCTGCTTGGTTGCGCCCTTTACGAAGGCATCGTCCAGCTCGGGGCTGCCGGTGACGCAGGTCACGTTCATGCGGGAACGATAGCGCGGATCGACGTTGTTGTGGAACAGGCGGGAGTTATCGATGAAGTCATACAGCATCTTGGCCTTTTCGATATTGACCTGCTCGATGGCCTCTACGCCGCCCTGGCTCTCCAGCCACTCCATGCACAGCTTTGCCATGTACACCGCGTACGTGGGCGGGGTGTTGAGCATGGAATCCTTGTCGGCCTCGGTGGCATAATTGAATATCTTGGGGCAGATGGGCAGCGCGTGACCCATCAGGTCGTTCTTTACGATTACGACGGTCAGACCCGCAGGTCCAATGTTCTTCTGCGCGCCGGCGTAAATCACGCCAAAGCGGCTCACGTCGTACTTTTCGGACAGTATGCAGCTGCTCAGGTCGGCGCACAGCGGGATATCGCCGGTGTCGGGCAGAGCGTCATAGCGCGTGCCGAAAATGGTGTTGTTGCCGGTTATGTGTACATAGCTGGCGTCCGCACGGAACATGTCCTTGTTCAGTTCGGGTATGAATGTATAGCCCGCGTCCTTGCTGGATGCGGCGCACTTTACATCGCCGTAGCGCATTGCTTCCTTCATTGCGCCGTTTGCGAAGTTGCCGGTATCGACGTAGTCGGCCTTGCCGGTTATGCCAATCAGGTTAAGCGGAACGGCGGCAAACTGACCGGTCGCGCCGCCCTGCAGGAACAGAACGGTATAGCCCTCGGGCACGCCCATCAGGCGCTTGAATACAGCCATAGCCTCGTTCCAGATGTCCAGATACATCTTATTGCGATGGCTCATCTCCATTACCGATACACCGGTCGAACCATAGCACAGCATTTCATCGGCAGCCTTGCGCAGTGCCGCCTCGGGCATGGCGGAAGGACCCGCCGCAAAATTATAAACTCGCTCCATTATTATCCTCCCTTTCCGAATCCCGGCAACGGCTCCTTTGCCGCGCGTGCGCGCACCGCCGGAGTGTGACGGGGTCGCTTACCGCTTCAGCACGGGAATTAGGTATTATTATAGCGCGCGTCGCCGTATAATGCAATAGCAATGTCAAAGAATTCACGAACAATTTATCGGGCAATTCGTTATTAATTCGGGCACTTGCGTGAACACACAAATTCACACAAAAACGATGTACATTTGCCGCGTGAGTGAAAATATCCGGCTCAGGCTGCAAAACCCGGTGCTTAAAAGCAAGTAATACGCAGCCAAATCGGTGCAGAAATGCATAATAACGCGTGAATTGCTGCTTAACTCTGCTTACTATGAATTTATTTCATCACTGACAGTAATTTACCGCATTGCACATTCCCTCGGAGTGCCGCGAATCCGCATCGGCAAATTGTTCGGTTATTCAGTGCGTATAACATCATTTCGGGTGTTGTTAATGCTTAATTTAATCAAAAACACGAACGTTGCATCGTGCTACAGCGATGATGTGCAGTGCGCGTAAAGCCGTGCGTTTCGCGTGCGGGAATGTGGTTTTTCTTTGGCATGTATTGCACGCGCATGGCGATTGTGGTATGCTTAATAATGGAAAATGGGATAGGTATATACTTTGTATGAATCGGTGGAGAAAGTGCCTTCTCATTTAAGACCGTGCAGTGGCCGCGCCGCCTTTTTATAGCGCGCATCTGCACATCGGCAACATCGGCACGCGCACAGGCGACCGATTACTATCACAAGACTATAAGGCAGGTATTCATATGGATGTAGCATATAAAAGAGGCTTCATGCTGGCGCGCGATCCCAATGCGTATATGGAGCGATCCGAGCGCCGCGGCAATTACAGGCCGCGCCGCCGCCGCAAGCCGCCCATACTGTACGCGATAATTACCATAATAATGCTGCTTGTACTCTACCCGGTGGGACTTGTACTGCTGTGGCGGCGTAAGCTCAATTGGAGTCATGCGGTTAAAGCGGTGCTGTCGCTTATATTCGCGGCGGTGTTTGCATTAGGCTGCATGTTCGCATACAATCTGGATTCGGTCAGACCCTACGCCGACAACCTGTTTAGTCAGGTGCGGCAGGTGTTTAACCCCAACGATGACGGCTCGCAGGGCAGCGGCGGCATAGTCACCGCGACCGGCGCGCCTACGGACGCGCCATCCGATGAGCCCACCGACGAGCCGACGGATGCACCGACCGCAGAGCCGACCGATGAACCCACAGCCGAGCCGACCGAGCAGCCCACGGACGAGCCGACGGCAGAGCCCACCGATGCGCCGACCGCGACTCCCACCGAGGCGCCTACGGCTGCGCCCACCGCGACTCCCACTGCCAAGCCGACTCAGACTCCCACGGCTATACCGACAGCCGCGCCCACATTTGACGTAAGTGCGCGCCGCGTATGGCCCATAGTTGACGAAAGCGAAGACAGCATACTCGCGGACATATACCGCGTACTTGAGGCGCGCGAGTATCCGATGCAGCCCGCGCCGACTGCAGAGCCCACTAGCGAACCGACAGATGAGCCGACCGCAGAGCCTACTAGCGAACCGACTGCCGAACCGACCGCGACACCCACGGTTGCACCGACTAAGGCACCTACGCAAGCACCTACCAAAGCACCCACGGCTGTGCCTACTCAGGCACCTACCAAAGCGCCCACGGCTGTGCCTACTC
>CAYTOU010000107.1:0-3873 GCA_964439295.1 uncultured Oscillospiraceae bacterium | reverse complement strand
CGGCTGTGCCTACTCAGGCACCTACCAAAGCGCCCACGGCTGTGCCTACTCAGGCACCTACCAAAGCGCCCACGGCTGTGCCTACTCAGGCGCCTACGACTTATGTTCAGCCCACTATTCGACCTACCGCGACCGCGCACGTGACTGAGCAGCCCACGGCTATACCGACTTCTCAGCCCACTACCGTGCCCACCGCGACGCCGATAACCACGCCCGAAACCGTGTACCATACCGCGACGGGCACGCGCTTCCACCTGACGCCCAACTGCGGCTTGACCAGCGGCGCATCGCCCGACACATGGGCGCATGCGGTTGAGAGCGGATTCAAGCCCTGCCCGGATTGCGTGGGCAAGCAGTACCCCGAGGCTGTCGCCGCTATACAGAACGGCACGTATGTCCCCGAGGCCACGTTTGTACCTGCTCCCACATTTGTACCCGACCCCACCGCGACGCCCGATGCCGATGTGCATCCCGAAACCGTGTACCATACCGCGACAGGCTCGCGCTTCCACCTGACACCCGATTGCGGTCAGACGAGAGGCGCTTCCGCCGACACTTGGGAACATTCGGTCGAGGCGGGCTATCGCCCCTGCCAGGACTGCGTGGGCAAAGAGTACCCCGAGGCATACAAAAAGGCGTATGAAGAAGTAACAGGCATGGTCGCCGTGCTTCCCACCGCGACATTTGTGCCCTACACCCCCGCGCCCACCGAAGTAAGTGAGGTCGCAGAGCAGCCCACAGAGGCGGCTACCGATGCACCCACCGAGGCGCCTACAGAAGCTCCCACGCCGACACCCGCTACCGCAAATCATCCCGAGACCGTGTACCACACCGCGACCGGCTCGCGCTTCCACCTGACACCCAACTGCGGTCAGACGAGGGGCGCTTCCGCCGACACTTGGGATCACTCGGTCGCGTCGGGCTATCGCCCCTGCCAGGACTGCGTGGGCAAAGAGTACCCCGAGGCCTATGCAGAGGCGTATGAGGAAGTGACCGGCATGGTCGCCGTGCTTCCCACCGCGACATTCGTGCCCTACACGCCCGCGCCCACTACCGAAAGCGAAACTACCGATCTGCCCGAGGCCGAGCCGACATTCGTGCCCGCCGCTACGGACAGCCTGCCCACGTTCGTATACCACGAGCAGGGCGGCACGTATTACCACTCGAGCGCGGACTGCTCACTGCTCAAGAACGGCTCAGTCGAGACCGCGCAGCAGGCCTACGAGAACGGCGAATCGCCCTGCCCGGAGTGCAATCCGCAGACGCTAAGCCAGCTGCTTGGCGAGGAAGCCGCCGATCCCACGGTCTATACAGGCGGCGGCAAGTACTATCATAAGGCATCGGTATGCGGCGGCATGCTGGACGGTCAGCCGATAAAGCGCTCCGAGGCCATCGCAAACGGTCAGACCGAATGCCCGTACTGCCACCCGGATGCCACGCCCGCGCCCACGACAACGTATAGCCCCGAGGACGCGGTGACCGTATACTACGCCGGCGGCAAGTACTACCACAAGTCGTCTGTATGCGGCAATATGCAAAACGGCGAGGCAATGCCGCGCGGTCAGGCGATAGCGGCGGGCGCGCTGGAGTGCCCGTACTGCCACCCCGACGCCACGGCGACGCCCGTACCCACCGAGACGCCCCCCCCCGCACCGACAGAGGTGCCTACACCCGCGCCTACCGACGAACCCACGCCCGAGCCCACCGACCAGCCCACGCCCGAGCCCTCCGCCATACCCACGGCAGCGCCCACAGAGGCTGCGGCTACAGGCGATGAGCCCACCGCGATACCCACTATAGAGCCGGTCGCAACGGCAGAAAGCACCGCCGAGCCCGCGCCCACGCCGTACTACGACCCGGATAACGGATTGCAGTTCGAGCAGGAGTACGTATACATGTCCAGCGAGGGCGAGCACTACCACGGCAGTGCGACATGCACGTATGACGGCGATGCACAGCTGGTGCGCGTACAACGCGCGGTCGCGGTCGGATTGGGTCTTACCGCGTGCCCGGGCTGCCAGCCCGATGCCGATCTGGATCTGCCATACGCGATAGTGTATCAGTGCGAGGGCGACACCTACTTCCACACCAGCGAGACTTGCTCCAAGCTGGGTCTGGATTCCACGCTGATGCTGCTAAGCGATGCGGTCATAGCCGGACGGCTGCCCTGCCCCGAATGCGTCACCGCGATGCCCACATCGATGCCCACGCTCGCGCCCGGCGTCGATCAGGCGGGCGTTGTGCGCTGGGTCTACCGCACGGTCAGCGGCGCGTACTACCACAGCCGCGCCACTTGCTCGGGGATTTACAGCCCCTACCTCGTGACCCTTCAGGACGCCGAGGACGCAGGTCTTACGCCCTGCCCCATCTGCGAGCAGGATGACGCCGCGTCCGGGGAAAATTGAGTATTTGATTGATGGTTGATTTTCGTTCCCCCGCCGATTCCTTTTTTAGGGTGGAGTCGGCGGGGTTTTTTTGTCCGATTTCGCTTATTCAATCTGCAAATCACGAATATTAATTGTATATTTCAATTAATAGTTCGCAATTTCAAGGCATATTTGTGTAAAATGTTGCGCAAACAGCTTAAACAGGCGCATCACGCCTTGTCATTTAACCCTGATATGCGTATAATTGGAATCAGTCAAACGGACAATGAATACCACGCATGAAAGAAGGAAATGAAAATGTACGATATAAAGTTCATACCGGCAAAGACGCTGAAGGCTAAGCCCGCCGATGAGAGCAAGCTGGGTTTCGGCACGATATTCACCGACTACATGTTCATCATGAACTACGATAAGGAGCATGGCTGGCATGATGCCCGCGTACAGCCCTATCAGAATTTCGACATGGATCCCGCATGCCTGGTGCTGCACTATGGCCAGACCATATTCGAAGGTCTGAAGGCCTATCGTCGCGCCGACGGCGGCATACAGCTGTTCCGCCCGGAAGCCAACTTCAACCGCATGAACAACTCCGCTGACCGTCTGTGCATGCCCAAGATCGATACCGAGATGGCACTGGCGGGTCTTAAGAAGCTGATCGAGGTTGAAAAGGATTGGGTTCCGCACTCTGAAGGCGCATCCCTTTACATCCGTCCTACCATGATCGCTACCGATGTGCGTCTGGGCGTGCATGCGTCCAACAGTTACGCACTGTACATAATCCTCTCCCCGTCCGGAGCGTACTATTCCGAGGGTCTGGCACCCGTTGGCATATATGTCGAGGACAAGTACGTGCGTGCCGTACGCGGCGGCATGGGCTTTGCCAAGACCGCGGGCAACTACGCCGCGTCCATAAAGGCCGGCGAAATCGCCAACGAGCGCGGCTATGCTCAGGTGCTGTGGCTGGATGGCGTAGAGCAGAAGTACGTTGAGGAAGTCGGCTCCATGAACATGATGTTCAAGATCGACGGCAAGATCGTCACCCCCATGCTCAACGGTTCCATACTGCCCGGCATAACCCGCGACAGCGTTATGACCCTGGCGCGCGACATGGGCATACCGGTTGAGGAGCGCAGGATCGCTATAGCCGAGGTATTCGACGCTGCCGACAACGGTAAGCTTGAAGAAGCCTTCGGTACCGGTACCGCCGCCGTCGTAAGCCCCGTTAAGGAGCTGCGCATGGAGGACAAGGTCGTCAAGATCGGCGATGGCACGATCGGCGAGACCACTCAGAAGCTGTACGACACCCTGACCGGCATACAGTACGGCCGTCTGCCCGATACCCACAACTGGATCGTAAAGATCGACTAATACAAATTTAGGCTGCAATTTAAGCGCCGCCGCAACCCGCTTATCGGGCACGGCGGCGCTTTT
Source organism: uncultured Oscillospiraceae bacterium (assembly GCA_964439295.1). GTDB lineage: Bacteria > Bacillota > Clostridia > Christensenellales > Aristaeellaceae > Fimadaptatus. The sequence continues at coordinate 55 of CAYTOU010000107.1, read as the reverse complement.
TTGAGCCTAGAGTGTGTTTCTAAAAGGGAAAGCTGCAAGTTCGAGTGGATTTTTC
>CAYTOU010000106.1:0-8470 GCA_964439295.1 uncultured Oscillospiraceae bacterium | reverse complement strand
TCAACCTGGACAAGGATTCCGAGCCCGACATCTACAACGCCATCAAGCGCAACGCTCTGCTGGAGAACGTAACCCTGGACGAGAACGGCAAGATCGACTTCGCCGACAAGTCCGTTACCGAGAACACCCGCGTATCCTACCCGATCGATCACATTCAGAACATCGTGCGCCCGATTTCCTCCGCGCCCGCTGCTAAGAATGTTATCTTCCTGTCGGCCGATGCGTTCGGCGTACTGCCGCCCGTATCCATACTGACCCCCGAGCAGACCAAGTACTACTTCCTCAGCGGCTTCACCGCAAAGCTGGCGGGCACCGAGCGCGGCATAACCGAGCCCACCCCCACCTTCTCTGCTTGCTTCGGCCAGGCTTTCCTCGAGCTGCATCCCACCAAGTATGCTGAGGAACTGGTAAAGAAGATGGAGAAGAGCGGCGCCAAGGCGTATCTGGTCAACACCGGCTGGAACGGCACCGGCAAGCGCATTTCCATAAAGGATACCCGCGGAATCATCGACGCCATACTGGACGGCTCCATACTGAAGGCGCCCACCAAGAAGATCCCGCACTTCGACTTTGAGGTTCCCACCGAGCTGCCGGGCGTGGATTCCCACATCCTGGATCCTCGCGACACCTACGCCGATGCTTCCGAATGGGAGAAGAAGGCTCAGGATCTGGCAAGCCGCTTCGTAAAGAACTTCGCCAAGTACGAGGGCAACGAGGCAGGCAAGGCTCTGGTAGCCGCCGGCCCCAAGGCGTAATCTTCGAACTGCTAATCGCATAATATAAATCTCGCGCCCCGCAGATGAATTTCTGCGGGGCGCGTATCTTTTTGTATTGCAATTAAAGCTCTTCCAAAGCGCGGCAAAGTGCCTGCGCATCACTTAGAGTTGTCGACCAGCTCGTCACGCAGCGGACGATTACTTGACCCGCGTCGCAGCGCTGCCATATGCCCACATCGGCGACCGACTGCAGCTTTTCATATGCTTCTTCGCTCAGCTTAAAGAAGATTTGGTTTGTGGGCGAGCCGTAGCATGTTTCTATGCCGCGTTCGTTTAGCTTATCCACTATCATATTTGCCGCCTGTATTGCCGCTTGACCGATTTTATCGTAAAGACCATCGGTAAACAGCGCGTCAAACTGCACGCCCAACAGCCGCCCCTTAGCCAGCAGCGCGCCGTGCTGCTTTACGATCGTGAAGAAGTGCGGTATGTAGCCGTGTTTGGGTATCACGACAGCCTCGCCGAAGAGCGTGCCGCACTTTGTGCCGCCGATGTAGAACACATCGCATAGCCGCGCAAGGTCGCTTAGCGTCACATCGTTTTCCGGGCACGCCAGCGCGTACGCCAGGCGCGCGCCGTCCACGTAGAGCGGCAATTCATACTTTCGGCATACCGCGCTTATGTCGGTCAGCTCGGATAGCGTATACAGCGTGCCGTACTCGGTGGGCTGCGATATGTACACCATGCCCGGCATTACCATATGGTCGTGCGTGTCGTCGCTCCAAAAGGATTGCATGAGCGACTCAAGGTCGGATGCGGAAATCTTTCCGTTCGTGTGCGGCATTGTGAGCACCTTATGCCCGCCCGCCTCTATTGCGCCCGCCTCGTGTACGCTTACGTGACCGCTCTGGGCGGCGATTACGCCCTGATAACTTTTGAGCAGCGCGTCAATCACGGTCGCGTTGGTTTGTGTGCCGCCCACAAGCAGGAACACATCCGCATCGGGCGCGCAGCACGCCGCGCGTATCTTCTTAGCCGCGGACTCGGTGTATTCATCCAACCCATAGCCCGCCGTGTATATGTCGTTTGTCTCCATCAGGCGCCGCATAACGTCAGGATGCGCGCCGTTTGCATAGTCGCATGTGAATGGGAGTTTTGCGCTCATATTGGTCTCCTGTCTTTTCAAGTATTCGCGATGATTATAGCATGCATTGAACGCCCACGGCAAGCGCGACACATTAAACTGCAACCGAAACAAAAACGCCCGCGAAAGAGCGCAAACTCCCTCGCGGACGATTATGTTTATGCGGATTACTTCTTGGGCTCGAGTACCTCGAGACCGCCCATGTAGGGGCGCAGCGCCTCGGGGATTATGACAGAGCCGTCTTCCTGCTGGAACTGCTCGACTATGGCGGGGATCAGGCGGCTGGTGGCCAGACCGGAGCCGTTGAGCGTGTGCACGTACTCGATCTTCTTGGTCTCGGCACGGCGGAAGCGGATGTTGCCGCGGCGTGCCTGATAGTCGTGCGCGTTGGATACCGACGAGCACTCCTTATACTCGTTCATGCTGGGCAGCCACAGCTCTACGTCGTAGGTGGTCGCCATGGATGCGGAGCAGTCGCCCGCAGCCAGCTTGCTCAGGTGGAAGTGCAGACCCAGACCCTCGACCAGCGCGCATGCCTTGCGGATGAGCTCCTTGAGCATTGCGTCGGAATCCTCGGGCTTGGTGTAGCCGAACATCTCGACCTTGTTGAACTGATGGCCGCGTATCATGCCGCGCTCGCTTGCGCGGTAGGTGCCGGCCTCGCGGCGATAGCAGGGGGTGTATGCGAACAGCTTGCGCGGCAGTACGCTCTCTTCCAGTATCTCGCCGCGGTAGAGGTTGATCAGCGCGGTCTCGGCGGTGGGCAGCATGAAGCGGAAGCCCTCTTCATTGAGCCTGTAAACGTCCTCTTCGAACTTGGGGAACTGACCGGCGGTCAGACCGCACTCGTATGTCAGCATGTGCGGCGGCAGCATGAACTCGTAGCCGTCCTTCAGATGGGTGTTGATGAAGTAGTTGAGCAGTGCCCACTCCAGCTGTGCGCCCTTGCCGGTGTACAGCCAGTAGCCGTTGCCGCCCATCTTAACGCCGCGCTCGTAGTCGATCAGACCCAAAGAGGTGCACAGATCGACATGGTTCTTGCCCTCGTAGGGCAGCTGCGGCTTTTCGCCGAATGTGTACACTACCTGGTTGTTCTCCTTGCCGCCGGCGACGACGTCATCCGCGGGCAGGTTGGGCAGTGCGAGCATGTACTTTTCGATCTGGTCCTCCAGCGCGGTCTGCTTTTCGTCCAGCTCCTTTACGCGGTCGGCCATGGTCTTGAGCTGCTCAAGCAGCGGCGCGGTGTCCTGACCCTGCTTGCGCAGCGCGGGGATCTGCTTATTGAGCTTGTTGCGCTCGGCCTTTATGCTCTCGTTTTCGGACAGTATCTGACGGCGCTCCTCGTCCCACTTGAGCAGGTCGGTAAAGTCGGCGTCATAGCCGCGCTTGGCAAGTCCGTTCTTCACATATTCCGGGTCACGACGGATAAGATTAAGATCCAGCATCGGTATTCTCCTCCAATCAAAATACGCATGTTTCCGCTAGAAAAAAATAAGCCCCTGCACAAGTGCAGGGGCGAAATCTTTCGCGGTACCACCCTGGTTAAGTCGCAATGCGACCCTCCGGTGCGCTGTATCGGGCGCTCCCGCACGACTCATCGCCGCGCGCTCCCGGCCGGAAATCATCCATTTGGCACACCGGCTTACACCCGCCGCCGGTTCGCTTTGCTGCCTCACAGTGACCTTGCCGTTCATTGCTTTATGATTATTATAGACGTTTCAGGACAAATTGCAAGTAAAAAATATTTTACGCACAGGCGCGCCATATGATTACGGCAAGCACGACCTGCACAATAAATATAGCCGGCACGCCTATGGTGAACTTTAGGTGCTTTGTCTTATGCCTAAAGAACTGCATGCCCGCGTACGCGCCCACAGAACCGCCCACCGCCGCCAAAAGCAGCAGAACACTTTCGGGCGTGCGCCACTCGTTGCGCTTTGCCTTGCGCTTATCCATGCCGTATGCAGCGAATGCGGCTATGTTTATCAGCACCAAGTATATCGCCAATATGGTAAGCACAGCGATTCACCCTCCATTCGCCCTTTTAAAAAAATACCGCTTCCCGGAAATAATATCAGGAAGCGGAAAAAGCTTAATCCCATGAATGCCGTCTGCCCCGTCTTTTTCACCCGCCACGATGGCAGGGCGGTGCCCTACAGCCACTTTCTGCCGTCCCCTGGCGCTCCGAGGAGCGGGGGCATGACATCTGCGGACTGACGCGGGCTCCATTTTATGAAGTGTCGGTAAAAACAGAGACATAACGCACACCACAGGATATTTAGCGCTTTCGTATGCCGGATTCAAGTTATTGCCTTTTCCTCCGTGCAACAAGATTATAACCCCTTAAAGTACGGCTGTCAAGCGCATGCGGTCAATTGTCATTGATTTTAAACACATTTAGGTTACTTATGCGCCACACACTCGACTTCGACCAGACCGCCCATGGGCAGTGCGGCGACCTCGACACAGCTGCGCGCCGGGTAGTTTTCGGTAAAGAACTGCGCGTACACCTCGTTGACGGTCTTGAAGTCCGCCATGTTCTTTATGAACACGGTGGTCTTGACTACGTCCTTATAATCGAAGCCGGACTCGTGCAGTATTGCGCCCAGGTTCTTTAGCGACTGCTCGGCCTGTGCGCGCACGCCCTCGGCAAGCTTGCCCGTTTCGGGATCAAGACCCAGCTGACCGCTGGTGAAGAGCGTATCGCCGGTGCATATGGCCTGAGAATACGGACCGATTGCGCCGGGTGCCTTGTTGGTGCTGACTACTGTATTGGACATGGATAAGTCACTCCTTGCTTATGTTTTGTTTAAACAATACGCCGCGGCAACGCGGTTTTCCTGCATTATACTACGCTATGTCGGCTTTTTGAATATGAAAAATGACCAACTGCCGTCAGTGCATGCCATAATTAACCTAAAAGTCCAATAAAAGCCGCGCTATACGCCCGACAATCGGATATAATTGTCTCAGCTCAAATAGACAGATTAGGCAAACGGGAGGCGCAAACAATGGAACGATTCGATGACATATGTCTTGCATCGGACGACATACTATTGCCCGCGGCGGGCGTTGACATGAGCAAGTGGGCGGTGGTCGCCTGCGATCAGTTCACGTCCGAGCCGGAGTACTGGCAGGAGGCTGCCGAAACGGCGGGCGATGCGCCATCCACGCTGCGGCTGATATATCCGGAGGCGTTCTTAGGCGAAAAGGACGGCGACAAGCGCGTAAATGCGATAAACGCCGCCATGCGGCAATACCTTGACGACGGCGTTATAGTGCCGGCGGTGCACGGCTTTATATTGACCGAGCGCGAGTGCATACACGGCCTGCGCGCGGGTCTAATCGCGGCGGTCGATCTGGAGAAGTACGACTTTTCGGTGGGCTCCAAGTCGCCTATACGCGCGACAGAGGGCACGATACTTTCGCGCATACCGCCGCGCGTAAAGATACGCGAGCACGCGTCGATAGAGCTGCCGCACATAATGATGCTGATTGACGATGCGATGCGCACGGTAATAGAGCCGCTATACGAAATGCGCGAGAGCCTGCGCGGGCTGTACGACTTCGACCTGATGCAGGGCGGCGGGCACATACGCGGCTGGGCAGTCGAGGGCGAAGCGGCGGACTTTGTGGTATCCGCCATGCGCGCGCTGCGCGAGAAGTGCCCGGACATATTCCTGGCGGTCGGCGACGGCAACCATTCGCTGGCGACGGCGCGCCAGTGCTGGCTGAACATGCGCGATTCACTGACTCCCGAAGAGCGCGAGAATCATCCGGCGCGCTATGCGCTGTGCGAAATCGTAAACCTGCACAGCGAGGCGCTCGTATTCGAGCCCATACACCGCGTGCTGCAGGGCGCGGACATGTGCGAAGTGATACGCGACTTCGGCTCCTGGTGCGAGCGCGGCGGCATGCACATGGAGCGCGGCGCGCGCGACGGTCAGGTCTTCCGCTTCGTAAACGCTCAGAGCGACATGTCGGTCACCGTGACCGGCGCACGCGAGCCGCTCGATCTGGGCACGCTGCAGTCCTTCCTTGACGAGTGGATGCACCTGCATCCCGACGCGTCAATCGACTACGTGCACGGCGAGGACTCGGTGCGCCACATATGCGAGCAGTCCGGCGCATGCGGCATACTGCTGCGCCCGATGGACAAGTCCGACCTCTTCCCCGCGGTAGAGCGCCGCGGCGCACTGCCCCGCAAGACCTTCTCGATGGGCGAGGCGCGCGAAAAGAGGTATTATTTGGAGTGTAGGAAGATTGAGGGGTAAGTAAAACACTCCCATTTCCAATTATAATAGCACTGCATCCGAAACGCCATTTGGGCATTTCGGATGCAGTTTTTTTATGATTATATCCGCCTATCACACCCCTGTCAAAGAACTTGCCGCCCCTCCCCCACCTTAATAAACGATTAAAATCCCCCCAAACAAGGATTAACCCCATTCAAATGCCATTGACATATGTCGCATTGCGATGTAGTATTGAGGCGTAGACAATGCTACATCGCAATGCGACTAACCTTTATGGAGGAATATATTATGGCTGATTATCGCGAAGATCTGGCGGCGGCAATCGCCGAAAAGTATCTGGAACTCTACGAACTGAGCAAGGATTCGTCCGCATATGGCGCAATACGGCTGGACTGGGCGCGCTATCAGGAGGACGGACTGGACGACATACTGATTACGTTCATGGACGGGCTGGACGAGTTTGACAATAAGCTCGACGGCGCAATGAACGACGAGGACTATGTAAGGCGCACGATCAATAAGATAATGGATGAGCACAACATGACCGATGAGCAGCGCGCGAGCTTTTTGAACACGCTAAAGACATACGCGTCCCAGGCCGGCGCGGACAGCCTGAACGATGCGCTAAGCGGCAACAAGGAAAGCGTACTGCGCGCGCTGGTTCAGATGAGCAAAAGCGCGCAGCATAAGGGCAACGCCGATGCCGCAATGGACGACATATGCAGGGAAGCGGTCGGGCGCAAGCGCGAACTGCGCAGGCAGGAGCTTATGCAACTTAGCGGCGAGCGGGCGGACGAGCTTATGCGCTGCTATGCCGCGTATTGCGTGCTGCGCGACGGTACCGACGGATGCGATCTGAACGGCGAGTGCTTTAAGCTGATAGGCACGACCGTGCGCGCCGGCGACAAGCAGGCCGAAACGCTTGAAAAGCAAAAGGCGGGTCACATAACCGGCGAACAGGCCGCCGAGGTGCTGCGCACAATCGCCGAGGTCGTCTTGACCGCGCTGGCACTGTTCCTAAGCTGCGCGGCGGGCTCGCTGGCGTTTGTCAATGTGATGCAGCTGGCGGGCATGCTGTTCGGCTTCACCGGAGTCATGAGCGCGGTGGGCGTGTCGCTGGGTCTGCTGTGCGCGCTGCCCGCGGGCGTGCTGGTCACGCGCGACATGATACGCTTGTGCGCGCGCGCAGGTCTGTGGCTGGAGCGCAATGCACTTGAGCCCGGCGCGCAGAAGGCGGCGCAGCTGTTTGACGAATGCGGCAAGTGGCTGGGCCAGAACGTAGCGCCCGGCGCGCAAAAGGCATGGCAGGATGTGTGCGGCGCAATAAGCAACGTGCGCCCGCAGGTCGAAAATGCGTGGAACAACACCTGCCGCGGCGCGCAGAACGCATGGAACGGCGTAAAGCCCCACATCGAGCGCGCGGCCGATGGCGCATGGCATTGGATGGAGCACAGCGCAAACGATATGGGCGACGCGCTGGATAAGCTGCTCACGACACTTCGCATGAACCCTGACGGCGACAACGCTTGATCGGGGGAGCGGCAATGGAGTATTTGACAGTCAAGGATGTGGCGGCGCTAGTGCGGCGCAATGAGGAGACCATACGCCGCATGATACGCGCGCGCAAGCTGGACGTGGAGCTAAACAACAATAACCGGCATCAGGGCTATATGATATCGGTGGATCAGTTGGTAAACACGTGGGATATAAAGCGCGAAGACGTGGAGAAGTATATTGAGAGTCAGAAGCGCTTAAGCGAAGAGCAAAAGACCGACGAGCGCATACCGCTGGGTCCAAAGCGTAAACCCATCGATATGGCCGATGAGATAGAACACAGCGCGCATGTGATTGCGCAGGAGATAAACAGGCTGGCGGCGCTTTCGGGCGCCGGGGAGGAAAACGCCATGAGTGATGAATATAAGCGCAATAATGATGAAAACAACCAAAACGGCGACTCGCATGAGTACTTCAGCGCCGACTTTTCCGCTGTAGGCGAGCGCGTGAGCGAAATAATAGGCGATGCATATCGTCAGGTGCACAAGGCACTCAACCAGGCGAGCGCGGCGTGCGATGCGGCGCGTAAGCAGGCCGCCGAGAGAGCCGAGAGCGCGCGTCAGGCACAGCAGGCGCACGCCGAGGACGCCGCCGAGGCAGCCGAGCATGCCAAGGAAGCATTGAACGCCCGCAGCGCAGCCATACGCGACGCAATCGCGAACGCCTGCGTAAAGACGCGCAACGCCGCGCACGCGACCGGCGGCTGGGCGGAGAACATTCGCCCGATACGCAAGGATGTCGATGACGAACAGCCCGAGGAGAATGTAATCTATCGGGATGAAGTCGAGACGGACGAGGAA
>CAYTOU010000105.1:0-8484 GCA_964439295.1 uncultured Oscillospiraceae bacterium | reverse complement strand
ACATTTAACAAACAAATAAGCAGGAATCCGCCCCGCCTGAAATAGAATTATATAAGTTAATTCAAAAAAAGTAGCTGCAGCTCAGAAGGAGCGTGACCTCTTATTATTATCAGAAAGCCGGTGCGCGGGTGCCTATTCGATCTTGACGGCACACTTATAAACTCGCTGGAGGACCTTGCCACCAGCGTAAATTATGCGCTCATGGAGCGCGGTTATCCGGTACATCCAATGGAGGAGTACCGTTATATGGTCGGAAACGGCGTGACGCTGCTTTGCGAGCGGGCGCTGCCGCCTTATGCGCGCACGCCCGAACAGGTGCGCACGCTCAGACAGGTATTTCAGGCATACTACATGGAGCACGGCATGGATGTAACGCGCCCGTATCCGGGTGTCACATGGATGCTGCGTCAATTGCGCACGCTGCATGTGCACATGGGCGTGCTCACAAATAAGCCCGACAGCGCGGCACAGGTATTGGTCGAGCGCCTATTCGGTACGGGCGTATTTGACGTGGTCGTAGGTCAGCGCGAAGGTCGCCCGATGAAGCCCGACCCGTCCATCGCGTTTGAGGCCATCGAGGGCATGGGCATAGAGCCCGAGGAATGCGCCTATTTCGGCGATTCGGGCGTGGATATGCAGACCGCCGAGGCGGCGGGTGCGCGCGGCGTGGGCGTGCTATGGGGCTATCGCACGGCGGATGAGCTGCTTGAAAACGGCGCACTTGCGCTCATCAAGAGCCCGGAAGAGCTGTTTACACTGATTAGGCGATGGGCGGTGACTTAATATGGACGGCGAGGAGATAAAAAAGCGCGTGCGCGCTATGCTGGACGAAAGCGGCGTTGAATACGAATGGCTGGATCACGAGCGTCTGTTCACGATGGAAGACTGCCATGTGGTCGCCGACAAGCTAAACGGATATGTATTTAAGAACCTATTGCTTAGCAACAGGCAAAAGACTCTCTTTTACATATTTCTGACCGATGAAGCGCCTTTTAAGTCGGCGGCGTTTTCAAAAGCGTTGGGCGTGAGCCGCGTGAGCTTTGTAAACGGCGACGACATGATGAATCTACTGGGCATAGTGCCCGGCTCGGTATCGCCTCTGGCACTTATAAACGACACTCAAAACCGCGTGCGCCTGGTCATAAATAAGAGCATACTTTCGCATAAGCGTCTATGCATGCATCCGGGCGACTCAACCGCGACCGTATCGATGGCCGCGGACGATATGCTCAAAATTTGTACGCGACAACTGGGGCATATGTATGATATAATAGAAATGCCCGGCGAAGCTAAAGAATAAAATAAAGCAACCGCTATTCAAATGCAGCCGCAAAAGGGCTGCATTTGTCAATTACGCGCCCCTCAAGCGGCGCGCAAGGCAGCTAAAAAGAAATCGGAGGTGCATGGTATGAAGCGCAGAATAGGTATTTTAACCAGCGGCGGCGATTGCCCCGGACTGAATGCGGCGATTCGCGGCGTGGCACGCGCGGCGTATGAGATGTTTGATGCCGAGATAGTGGGCATAGTCGACGGCTACAGGGGACTCATACAGGGCGAGTACAGGGAGATGACTCGCGAGGACTTTTCCGGAATACTGACATTGGGCGGCACGATACTGGGCACCAGCCGTCAGCCGTACAAGTACATGCGCGTGATAGGCGAGGACAATGTGGATAAGGTCGCCGAGATGAAGGCGAACTACAAGAAGATGAAGCTGGACTGCCTGGTCACACTGGGCGGCAACGGCACGCATAAGACCGCTAACCTGCTTAGCGAAGAGGGACTCAACGTAATCGGCCTACCCAAGACCATCGATAACGACATCTGGGGCACAGAAGTCACGTTTGGCTTCCATTCGGCGGTCGACATTGCGACCGATGTAATCGACCGCATACATACCACCGCCACCAGTCACGGGCGCGTAATGGTGATCGAAATAATGGGCAATAAGGCCGGCTGGCTCACGCTCTATAGCGGCGTTGCGGGCGGCGCGGACGTGGTGCTGCTGCCCGAAATACCCTACGACATAGACAATGTCGTGCGCGCGGTCAATGCGCGCGCCAAGCGCAACAAGTCCTTCTCGATAATCGCCGTGGCGGAAGGCGCAATGGACAAGCGCGAGGCCGAAATGAAGCGCAAGGATCGCACCGCGGCGCGCGCGGCCGAGGGCTTCACCACGATATCCGCGCGCATTGCAAAGCAGATAGAGGAGAAGACCGGCATAGAGACTCGCTCGGTAATACCCGGCCACATACAGCGCGGCGGCAGCCCTTCTGCATACGACCGCGTACTGGCGACGCGCTTTGGCGTGCATGCGGCGCAGCTCATACGCGATGGCGTGTACGGCGTGAGCGTGGCGCTTAAGGGCGACGAAGTCGTGCATAATCCGCTTTCTGAAGTCGCGGGCATAACCAAGTTCGTGCCCGTGGATCATCAGATGGTGCAGATTGCGCGCAACATTGGCATACGCTTCGGCGACGAAAAGTAATGCCGGACGGGAGTGTAGCTATTGTCTAAGCAGATCTGGAAGAGCGGCACAATGCTGTATCCGCTGCCGGCGGTAATGGTCAGCTGTGCGCATGACGGGCGCGACAACGTATTCACCGTGGCATGGACGGGCATAGTGTGCACCAACCCAGCCATGACGTATGTATCGGTGCGCCCGGAAAGGTATTCGTACGACCTGATACGGCAAAGCGGCGAGTTTGTGATAAACCTGGTGCCGTCAAAGCTGGCGCGCGCATGCGATCTGTGCGGCGTGGTATCGGGTAGGGACGGTGACAAGTTCGCGCGCGCGGGACTTACGCGCGAGCAGATGCGCGACGTAAAGTGCCCGGGCATACTGGAGTGCCCGGTACAGCTGGAATGCCGGGTAAAGGACGTGCTGGAGCTGGGTAGCCATCACATGTTCCTAAGCGATATACTGTGCGTACACGCGGATGAATCGCTGCTTAACGACGCGGGCAAACTGGAACTGGAGCGCGCGGAGCTGATCAGCTACAGCCACGGCGCGTATTACGAACCCGGGCGCGCATTGGGGCACTTCGGCTATTCGGTGCGCAAAAAGGCATTGCCGGACAAAAAGCCGCACGCGAAGAAAAGCGCGCATTCATCGTCAAAACCGAATGGTAAACGCTGAAGTAACGTCGGACTTAACATTATAAAGGCGACAAGGGCGGAAAATGTGCCATACTAATTCAAAATAGTTCGGAATATAGCGAACTATTTTGAAATTGTCCGTATTGACAAAAGTGTGTGCGCGCGTGCCGATTCCGCGGTACACAACTCAATATCGTGCCGACAAGGGCGTTCGGTTTTATGCATTTATGTGCAACCGGACGCCCGCTTTGTGTTATAAATTTGCATTGCGCGCGCCGGCCGAATTGAACCCGCGCAGCCCCAATGCCGTCAAATTTGGGAGCCTTAAATCACATTGCACACAAAATTTGTATGATAATTAACATTGAGATGCAAAATGTGCTTGCATTTGCGCGATAATGGGTATTATAATTTCTGCAAGCATTGTGCGGGGACAAAAGGGCGTTCGGCATGCTTTTGAGTTCTCACATATTGCCGTACATTAATCTGATATTGACGGATTTCGTCCGTTAATATACACTCAAGCGAGAGGGGACTTCTGTTATGAAGCGCATAGTATCTTTGCTCCTGACTCTTGTTATGCTCATCGCTCTGCCGGTATTTGCATCGGCTGACGGCGACACGATACGTATTGGCGGCCTTGCGCCCCTGACCGGCGACGTTGCGGTATACGGCGTTGCGACTCAGCGCGGCGTTGACCTGTACATCGAGCAGCTGAACGCCAACGGCGGTCTGCTGGGCAAGCAGGTTGAAATGGTATGGTATGACGAAAAGGGCGACGCGGCTGAGGCCGTTAACGCTTACAACCGCCTGGTGGGCGACGTTGTTGCCATAATCGGCGACGTTACCTCCAAGCCTTCCATCGCAGTTGCCGAGCTGGCAGCGGCGGACAACATGCCCATGATCACGGCTACCTCCACCGCATACGATGTAACCACCCCCGGCAGCAACATCTTCCGCGCCTGCTTCCTTGATCCCTATCAGGGCAAGGCGATGGGTATCTACGCCGCTCAGAACCTGGGCGCGCAGACTGCCGCTATAATCTACAACAACTCCGATGACTACTCCACCGGTCTGGCCGAGGCCTTCAAGGAGAAGTTCGAAGCACTGGGCGGCTCCGTAGTTGCTTACGAGGCTTATTCCTCCAGCGATATCGACTACAAGTCCCAGCTGACCAACATCGCCGCTCAGAACCCCGATGTTGTCTTCATGCCCGACTACTACAACACCGTTGCCATGATCGCCAAGCAGGCTCGCGAGGTTGGTCTGGAAGTGCCTTTCCTGGGCGCCGACGGTTGGGATGGTCTTTTGAGCGTTGTTGACGATGCCTCCATACTGACCAACTGCTACTTCTGCAACCACTACTCCGCCGATGATACCGACGAGAACGTTCAGAACTTCCTGACCAGCTACGTAGAAAAGTACGGCGAGACCCCCGTATCCTTTAGCGCTCTGGGCTACGATGCCGCTAAGATCCTGTGCACCGCTATCGAGAACGCCGGCTCCACCGACGCTCAGGCTATAGTCGACCAGATGGCCGCTACCTCCATCGATGGTGTAACCGGTCACATCGTATACGACGATCACGGCGATCCTCAGAAGAGCGTTTCCATAATCACCTTCGAAGATGGCGCTATGAAGCTGGTTGAGAAGCTGGCTCCCGAAACCATAGCCGATGCCGAATAATCGAATACTCTAAACGCCGCACTGCTTAATGCAGCGCGGTGCGCGGGAGGCTTCCGGCGCGCGCCCAAAGGCGGGCTGGAAGCCTCTTTGCGCAGTTTTTAAATCTCACGAATATGCCGCCATGCGTTTTTTAAGGCGCATGAGCGATAATGGTATATATAAGTTAGGAGGTCGGGATAATGAGCTTTTTAAATCAGCTCATCAACGGACTGCATGTTGGAAGCATTTACGCGCTGATAGCGCTGGGCTATACGATGGTATACGGCATAGTCAAGCTGATTAACTTCGCGCATGGCGATATAATCATGGTCGGCGCTTATGTATCGCTGGTGCTGCTTACGACATTCGGTTGGCCGCTATACATTGTTGTGCCCGCGACTATGCTGTTTTGCGCTGCTTCCGGTATGCTCATCGAGTACGTTGCATACCGCCCCCTGCGCAACTCGGCAGCGATGACCGAGGCAATGGCACGCATAGGCGATAATGCGCGCAAGGTACTCCATATGAAGGAAAAGCATAAGGGCGAAGGCGGCAAGGCCACTCCCCGTATAAGCGCGCTGATAACCGCTATAGGCGTGAGCATGCTGCTTGAAAACCTGTTCGTGCTTATCGCAACGCCTAACCCGCGTTCCTACCCCACGATAATCAATCTGCCCATGCTGACTATCGGCAGCCTTAAGATAAGCGCGACGACGATAATCACGATCATAGCATCGGCAGTCATAATGATCTGCCTGCAGCTGTTCATAAAGCGCACCCGCATAGGTAAGGCCATGCGCGCCGTGTCCGAAAACATGGAAGCGGCTCAGCTGATGGGCATAAACACCAACACCACCATTTCGATTACGTTCGCCATAGGTTCGGGTCTGGCTGCGCTGGGCGCAATACTCTACTGCGCCGCATATCCGCAGGTTGAGCCGTACATGGGCTCCATGCCCGGTCTTAAGGCGTTCATAGCCGCTGTATTGGGCGGCATAGGCATTATACCCGGCGCTATGCTGGGCGGTTATGTAATGGGCATAGCCGAGAGCCTGACAAAGGGCTTCATTTCCTCTCAGTTTGCCGACGCTGTTGTATTCGGCATATTGATAGTAGTTCTGCTGGTAAAGCCGGCGGGCATTATGGGCAAAAAGAGCAGGGAGAAGGTGTAACGCATGAACAAGGACAAGATAGCATCTTATATAGTAAATGCCATCGCCGTAGTCGCACTGTTCATCGTTGGTCAGTACCTGACCACGTCCGGCATGCTGTCGCGCTACTACACCGGCATAGTAATGATGGTCGGTATCAACATTGTGCTTACCGCCAGCCTTAACCTGACGACCGGTTACCTAGGGCAGCTGGCTCTGGGTCATGCGGGCTTTATGTCGGTGGGTGCATATGGCGCGGCACTGTTCACGCTGTATTCCGGTTTGCCCAGCAATGTTTCGTTCCCGATAGCGCTGTTTATCGGCGGCGTAGTCGCGGCACTGTTCGGCATTGCGATAGGTATACCCGCTCTGCGCCTAAAGGGCGACTATCTGGCGATAATCACTCTGGGCTTTGGCGAAATTATCCGCGTACTAATCACTAACGTAGACTTCACCGGCGGAGCAAAGGGTCTGCGCGGCATACCGCGTATCACCAACTTCGCGTATGTATATGTGGTTGTCATAATCACTCTGTTTGTTCTCTACACACTCCTGCGCAGCCGTCAGGGCCGCGCGATAATCTCCATCCGCGAGGATGAAATCGCCGCCGAGGCATCCGGTATAAACACCACGTACTACAAGCTCCTGGCGTTCACGATATCCGCGTTCTTTGCGGGCGTTGCCGGCGGTCTGTATGCGCATTATCTGTCGGTACTGGACCCCGCCAACTTCGACTTCAACTACTCCATCGAGATCCTGGTCATGGTTGTTCTGGGCGGCATGGGTTCCCTTACCGGTTCTGTAATCGCCGCTATAGTACTGACCATACTGCCCGAGCTACTGCGCGGATTCTCCAGCGCGCGCATGCTGATATACTCGATACTGCTGGTCATAATGATGATATTCCGCCCGACCGGACTTATGGGCTCGCACGAGTTCTCGCTGTGGGGACTGATATCCGGCATAAAGAAGCGCATTGCCAGGTCGCATAAGACAGCGGGCGCTGAGAACGCCACCGCGACTGAGCCTCCGCGCGACATGCTGGAGGTCAAGGATCTGGGCATACAGTTTGGCGGCTTGAAAGCGCTGCAGGGACTTAACTTCACTATGAACCCCGGCGAGATAGTGGGTCTTATAGGTCCCAACGGCGCGGGCAAGACCACGGTGTTTAACCTACTGACCGCGGTATATCAGCCCACGCAGGGTTCCATCATGCTGGATCAGAAGTCCTTGGTAGGCAAGGACACGCATCAGATAACCGAGATGGGCATAGCGCGTACGTTCCAGAACATCCGCCTATACAAGGATCTTTCGGTTATCGACAATGTCAAGATAGGCTTCCATCATCAGATGAACTATTCCACGACCAACGCGATAATGCGCAACAAGTTCTACTGGAAGGAAGAGGCCAACATAGAGAAGAAGGCCATGGAGCTACTTGCTGTATTTGACATGCAGCATCTGGCACATGCCAAGGCATCCAACCTACCTTACGGCGCGCAGCGCAAGCTGGAAATAGCGCGTGCGTTGGCGTCCAGCCCGCGTCTGCTTTTGCTGGACGAGCCGGCCGCCGGTATGAACCCCACCGAGACCGCAGAGCTGATGAACACGATACGCCTGATTCGCGACCGCTTCCAGGTTGCGATACTGCTGATAGAGCACGACATGTCCCTGGTTATGGGCATATGCGAGCGCATAATCGTGCTTGACTACGGCCAGGTAATAGCCAACGGTACGCCCGAAGAGATACGCCGCGATCCCAAGGTTATCGGCGCGTATCTGGGCAAGTAAGGAGGAAGGGTAATGCTTAAGGCAACAAATCTGCACGTATACTACGGCGCGATACACGCCATAAAGGATGTATCCTTCCATGTGGACAAGGGCGAGATAGTCACCCTAATCGGCGCGAACGGCGCGGGCAAGTCCACTATACTGAACACGATAAGCGGACTTCTGCGTCCGCGCGTGGGCGAGGTCACGTTTATGGACAAGCCCATTACCGGCGTCGCCCCGCACAAGATTGTGCGCTCGGGACTTGTACAGGTTCCCGAGGGACGCAAGATATTTGCCGAAATGTCCGTTCAGGAGAACCTTGAAATCGGCGCCTATGCTATAAACGACAAGGCCAAGATGGACAACACTCTTGACAAGATTTACGGTCACTTCCCGCGCCTTAAAGAGCGCCGCAAGCAAATGGCGGGCACGCTCTCGGGCGGCGAGCAGCAGATGCTTGCTATCGGTCGCGCGCTAATGAGCGATCCCACTCTGCTCATGCTTGACGAGCCGTCCATGGGTCTTAGCCCCATACTTGTCGGCGAAATATTCGACATAATCAAGGAAGTCAACAGCGAAGGCATCACTGTCTTCCTCGTCGAACAGAACGCCAAAATGGCCCTCTCCATCGCCAACCGCGCCTACGTCCTCGAAACAGGCAAGGTCCTCATGGAAGGCAACGCCCACGAGCTTATGGACAACGATGAAGTCCGCAAGGCTTACTTGGGTGCGTAAAGGGACGGGGGAACGCGCTTTCTTTTGAAAAAGAAAGCTGCAAAGAAAACTTTATTTGCCT
>CAYTOU010000104.1:0-8499 GCA_964439295.1 uncultured Oscillospiraceae bacterium | reverse complement strand
CTGCTTGAAACGATGGGTATGTTGCTTTTTGCAACTTACGTGGCGTATTTTGCAACTTGCGCAGAATGAATTGACTACTGAAAAGCGGGGTGATATATTGACCGTAAAATCAATTGATTAGGAGAAAGCCATGAATCAACTAAACTACATCACCCTAAGGCAAAACTACAAATTGGCGGATACTGCCGCCGAATGGTTTCATCAAAAGTGGGGCGTACCGAAGGATGCATACCTTAAGTGCATGAACGATTATCTGGACGGGCTGACCGAATACGGATGGTATCTGTGCCTGGACGGCGAAAAGATTGTCGGCGGATTAGGCGTGATCGAAAACGATTTTCACGATCGAAAGGACCTGACGCCCAACATTTGCGCGGTGTATACCGAGAGCGAATACCGCTGCAAAGGCATCGCCGGGCAGCTGCTCAATATGGCAGTCGATGACCTGCGCACAAAGGGCATAAGACCGGTATATCTGCTAACCTGCCATACCGGGTTTTACGAGCGCTACGGCTGGGAGTTTCTGTGCATGGTTCAGGGCGATGGCGAGGAGAATTTGTCGCGCATGTACATTCACCGCTAACACATCACCCCCGAATGCTGTAAACCCGTTGCACTTATGGGCAATTTCTGATATACTTGTTTTAACATATGTGCACGATTTATGTATATTCGAATCTAATTTAGCATTCGGAGGTGTATGTCAATGAAAAAAGCCATGGATGAAAAGCTCGTTGTACTGCCCATTATAGGCAGCCTTATGCACACGCACTACTGGGAAGGTCCATGTCGCGCGGGACATCGCGAGAATATGACGCCCGAGGCCGAAAAAGCCGGTACAGACCGCGCATTCAAGGCGGCGCAAAGCATGCTCAAGGATGTCGCGCCCGAGATCGAAATGCTGCCCGCAATCGATGCGCGGTACTATGAGGACTTCGTGACGCCGCAGAGCGTATTTGACCAGATCGATGCTCAGATAGGGCGCGTGGACGTGCTTTTGCCCATGAACTGGCGCATACCCAAGCTGGAGAGGTATGACAAGACTTTCGTCATACTGCAAAATGGCAACGAGGGCATCGACTTTGCCGCATACTGCCGCTCGATTGGCAAGGAAGCGTACGTATGCATGGATAGGCAGGATCTGGATACCCTGCTGCACCTGCTATGGGTACGCAAGGTTGTGCGCAGCACGCGCGCGCTGGTGCTGACCGCGGGCGCGCAGCCCACATTCGGCATACAGAGCCTGATACGCGACCCCGAGATACTGCGTAAGCGTTACGGCATGGAAATCGTAAAGCTGCCCTTTGACAGCATTGTGCCGTACATGGACAAGGTCACCGATGCCGACGCCAAGCCGCTGGTTGATGAAATATTGGGCGGCTCGCTTGAAACAAAGGTAAAGACCGAGTTCTTCCCCAATGATATAAAGTACTATCTCGCCGCGCGCGCAATGATGGAGCAGTACGGCTGCAACGCGTTTTCGACCGCGTGTCACGAGCTATGCACGTCCGAAATACCGCAGGCGCGCAAATTTACTCCCTGCGTATGCCATAGCCTTATGAAGGACAACGGCATACCCAGCGCATGTGAAGAGGACCTAAACGCGCTGACCGCGATGACGATACTGCAGGCGGCGGCCAAGCGTCCGGCGTTCATGGGCAATCCGAGCTTTGAGGGCGAGCAGATACTCAAGATTCACCACGCCGTGCCCGCACTGCATATGAACGGATACGGGTCGGAGCCGCTCAAGTACAAGCTCTGGGCATTCACCGGTCAGGGCTTCGGCGGCAAGCTTCAGGTGGACTTTGCCGAGAACAAGTCGGACTATGTGACTCTGGCGCGCTTCAACCCGCTGGGCGACACGGTCTGCGTAAAGGTAGGACGCGTGATTCGCTCGGAGTTTGACGAAATATACTGCAGCCCGAACTACTTCATAGAGATGGATGACGCGCGCGCGTTCATGCATCACCTGGCCGGATTCGGACATCATCAGGTGCTGGTATTCGGCGACTGGATGAAGGAAATGAAGATGCTGGGCGAGCTTATGAACTTCAAGGTAGTCGAAGGATGATATACTTAAACAATGCGGCGACGAGCTATCCCAAGCCGCAATGTGTATTGGATGCACACGCACAGGCACTTGCTTTACCGCCCGCAGCGCAATATCGCTCTGCGGGCGGCAGCATGCCGTTTGACGATTGTCGCGCGGCAATAGGCGAATTGATGGGCGTTAGAAACTCTATGCGCATATTCTTCACATCGGGCGCGACAGAGGCAATGAACGGCGTACTGCGCGGATTTGCGATCCAAGGCAAACGCTTTGCGGTAACCGAAAGCGAGCATAACTGTGTACTGCGACCGGTGTACAATCTATTCGAAAAACCCATCATATTCCCCTGCGATACATCCGGGCATGTGGACATGGATGCGGCGCGCGCGCTTATCGACGATTCGATTTGCGCGGTCGTCGTCAACCACACATCCAATGTAACCGGTGCGGTGCAGGACATGGCTGCCCTATCGGAAATGGCGCATGCCGTGGGCGCGTACATGATTGCCGACGTGTCACAGAGTCTGGGCGCGCTCCCGGTACACATAGACGAGTGGAAAGTCGATGCGGCGGTATTCACCGGGCACAAGGCGCTCTTGGGTCCGCAGGGCACGGGTGGTTTCTACCTGCGCGAAGGCATTAATATGCGTCCGCTGCTATTCGGCGGTACGGGGCGCGACAGCGCGCGGCTGGTATACGATGATGGCAACTACGAATACGAGCCCGGCACGCGCAACGCGCCCGGCATACAGGCGCTATGTGCGGGGGCGCGATATGTGATCGCATGCGGCGTCGACTCCATTTCGCATAGAGAAAATCGCATTGCCAAGCTTATCGCGGATGGCTTACGCGAATTGCCCGGTGTGACCGTATACGGTAGACCCGGTGAAAGCGGTTTCGGCTCGATAGTCAGCTTCAATGTAAACGGCTTTGCGCCCGCCGACATTGGCTATATACTGAGCGGCGCATACGGCATTACCGTGCGCACGGGCATGCAATGCGCGCCGCTAATATGTACGCGCATAGGCGCGGACAAAGGCGTTGTGCGCGTAAGCCCGGGACCGTTTACGACCGAGGAAGAGGCACAGGAATTTCTGCGCGCAATGAACGAGATATTGGGGGCGAACGCATGACGGTTATCGAAAGGCAGCCTTCAATAGAGCCGTGCGAGGAAGCGGGCTGGACGGCGTTTGACTTAAAGCTATCGAGAGCGCTTAGTAAGGACGACATACCGGCATTTCGCGCGCTGGGCAATCTCGTATTCCTTTCGCAGTTGCGCCAGCCGTTTTTCAAGGTGCAAAGCGCGCACTTTACCATGCGCGGCTTCGCGGGAAGCGATACGGTACGTGTTGGTGTGGATCGGGATTGCTTGGAGGAAATGGAGCGGATTGAAGGAGTCATTGAGTCTATATAGAATAAAAAGTCACGCTTCTCCCCTACCGATGAGGTAGGAGGAAGCGTGACTTTTTTTGTATGCGTTGGCTAAGTGAGATCAGCCCTTTACGGCGCCTATCATTACGCCCTTTTCAAAGTACTTCTGTACAAAGGGGTATACGCACAGTATGGGCAGGGTGGATACGATTATAACCGCGTACTTTACCTGGTCGGCAGAGGACTGAGCATAACCGCCCTGCACACCGCCGTTACCGCTGGCAAACGCTTCGTTCTTGAGCAGTATGCGGCGCAGCACCATCTGCAGCGGCTGCACGTCCGCATTGGACGTGTATATCAAGGCATTGAAGTAATCATTCCAGTGATATACCGCGTAGTACAGCAGCTCAACCGATATGATCGCCTTGGACAGCGGCAGCACTATGCTCCACAGCACACGGAAGTGGCTTGCGCCATCCAATGTTGCCGATTCGAACAGATCCTGCGGGATTGTGTTCTGAATAAACGTACGCGCGATTATCAGGTTGTACGTATTTATGAGCAACATCAAAAGCAGTATCCACGGCGTATTTATAAGTCCCATCTGATTGATTATCATATAGGTAGGCACCAGACCGCCGGAGAAGTACATCGTGAATACAAAGTACAGCATGACGCCGTTGCGCGCTTTAAAGTCGGGCCTGGACAGCGCATATGCCGCGGGCATTGTCACTATCATATTGAGCAAAGTACCCACGACCACGTAGAATATGGTGTTGCGATAGCCCACCCATATACGTGAGTCTTGGAAAATCTGCTGAAAGCCGTAGAAGCGTATGTCTACGGGTAGGAAAACAACCTTGCCCTGGTTGACCATATCCGAGTTGGATATGGACGCGATAATAACAAACCACAGCGGGTACAGTATGATTATCGCAACCAAGACCGATATAAGTATTACAAAGGCATGCAGCACACGATCTGCCAGGCAGTCATCGCGTATGCGGTTCTTTTCGGGTACAAGGCTTGCGGGAGTCTGTTTCTTTGCCATATTACTCGCGCTCCTTTCCTTACATCAGGCCTGAGCCGGTGACCTTCTTGCTGACCCAATTGGTGATGATCAGGAAAGCGAAGTTGACCACATTGGTGAACAGACCTACCGCGGTAGCCAGCGAGAACTGCGGTGAACCGGTAGTCGGTGCCATCAGGTGATACACGTAAGTAGATATGACCTCGGATGCCTTCTTATTGAGCGTATTCTGCATGAGGTATACCTTGTCAAAGCCTACGTTCAGTATGCCGCCCATGTTGAGTATGAGCAGTATCATTATCGTGGGCACCAGAGCCGGGAACTCGATGTGTATAATGCGCTGCCATGCATTTGCGCCATCGATCTTGGCGGCATCATAAAGCTGTACATCGACAGAGGACAGTGCGGCGATATATATGATGCTGTTCCAGCCCATGCTCTGCCACAAACCCGAGCCCACGTACATGCCTACGAAATACTGCTTTTGTCCCAGCAGATTGGCATCCTGCGGCACCAAATGCAGCAGTTTCAAAAAGTCACTCAGTACGCCGCCCTGCTTTGCAAACAGCACGTTCAGCATGGATACAAGCACGACCGTCGATATGAAGTAAGGTATGTAGACAACCGTCTGCAGTACGCGCTTGATGCCGGCATGGCGCAATTGGTTGAAAACCAGCGCCAGTATAATGGGCGCCGGAAAACCGAAAACTATTGAGCTAAGCGATATAACAAACGTATTGGTCAGCGTTGTACTAAACATAGCCGACGTAAAGTACTGCTTGAAGTACTTTAGTCCTGCCCAAGCGCCGCCGTATATGCCCTTGGAAAAGTCATAGTCTCTAAAAGCGAGCTGTGCGCCATACATGGGCATATAGCAGAATATGAAAATGTAAACGATTGCCGGTATGAGCATTACCCACAGCTGCCAGTCGTGGCTGAGATACCAGCCCAGACTCTTGCGCTTGCCGGTTTTGGCTGATCTGCTGTTTGACATGTGGTTTCCTCCGTTTTGAGCATCATAGACAACAAAGGGTGCGGAGTAATCCGCACCCTTTGCGATCAGGAATTACTTCGCCTTGTAAGCATCGTAGGCGGCCTGACGGATCTCAAGCACCTGAGACAGACCGGCAGCCTCAACCTCGGCTACATAGTCTTCCCAAGTATCTTCGATCTCGGCATCGCCGGTCAGCCAAATGCCCCACCAGCTGTCGGTTACGCTGGTGATACCGGCCTGCAGCTGAGCCAGAGTATTCTGGTCATCGGTGGTATAGCGCATGAACATCTGCGGATAGTACTCGGTGTCCATGTTGATCAGGGACAGAGCATCCTTATACTGCTCGCGCTCGGCGATAGCGTAGGTCATGTCCTGAGACATCTCGATTTCGGTGGAACGGCGGATGTACATCGGGCCGTTGTCAGCGAAGGTAGAAGTCCACTTCCAGGTGCCGGCATCGGTGCCTTCGGGCGGATCCAGAACCTTGAAGGAGTTGTCGCCGGTCTGCTCGACGTTGCCGTCTGCAATGCCGCCGAACAGGGACTGTACGGAGTAGTCATAGCGATAGAAGGTATCCAGGAAGGTCATAGCCGCTTCGGGATTCTCGCACGCAGCGGAGATGCATGCGCGGTTAGCGGACATGTTCAGACCCGAGAAGTCGTAGGTCCAACGAGCGGCTACATCGGCGTAGTCGGCATCGATATCGTTCTGGAAGGGGCCGCAGGGCACATACTGCTCATACAGCGTGGGGCCGAACTTATCGGTCTCTTCCCAACCCATAACAACACCAACCAGAGCATTGCCATCGGCATCGCCGCGGGACAGGGACTGGAACATGGAGTAGTCATTGGTGATAGCGTTGGGGTTGATCAAACCTTCCGCATACAGATCGGACAGGTATTCCATCATCAGCTTATAGCGCTCGTCAACAGCGTAATTCTTTACGGTGTTGTCCTCTACGAAATAAGCATCGCTGCCCCAGTTGACCAGCTGAATGCCCCAGGAGCCGATCAGGTTGGTCAGAGAATAAGCGCCGCCGAACCAGCCGTTGAAGTCCATGGGGATTTCATCAGTGGTATCGCCGTTGCCGTTGCAATCGTTATCGCGGAAAGCAATCAGCACGTCACGCAGCTCGGACAGAGTGGTGGGAACTTCCAGACCCAGGTTGTCCAGCCATACCTTGTTGATGAACATGACGCCGTTGCAGTCCGGCCACTTGCCCTGGAACTTAGGCAGACCGTAGATCTCGCCTTCCAGAGTCTGTGCCAGAGCCAGGGTATCGGGCTCTTCTTCGAACATAGCGGTTACGTTAGGCGCATAGTTCGCAATCAGGTCGGTCAGCTCCATGAACAGACCCGAGTAAGTGGAATAATCCGAATCGGAAGTGGCGTTCAGCAGGACGTCCGGGATATCTCCTGCGGCAAAGCGGGTGGCTTTGAGCTGAGACCAGTCGGTGTATATTACTTCCCAAGTAACATCCACATTGGCAACCTGCTCAACCTCGTCGACCCACTTCATCTCGTCGACCTGCTTGGTCAGAGGGTGTGCAACGAACAGCGCGGTCAGCTTAACGGGTTCGGAAGTTTCCGCATCCGCAACTGCGAAACCGGCGCAGGACAGCAACATCGCTGCCGCCAGAATCAGGGCAAAAATACGCTTCATACAAATCCTCCTTTGGATTTATTAAAATACCATAAGGCCCTGTATTTATTTTAAACAATTTGCACACATATTAAAATGGGCATATAGGAAAAAGCATGAATAAAAGCACATGTGTTTTATGGCACATTATGGCTGCCCTAATTCATGCTTTTCAAACGAAAATACGATTTTTAACACTTGTGTCCTATTCGTGCCATATGTAAACGGCTTTATTTGATAATATATTGCCCATTTGCATCCCCCGAAATGTTCGTATTCTCTTTTGAGGCTATTTTTCGATTTAATGTGATAAAACGCGCTTGATTCGCCGCAGGTTGCGGTTTATAATTGAAATAGCGAGAATTCATGTGTAATCCGGCAAAATGATGTATATAAATATAGTGCAGGAGGCGTGGAAAATGAGTACAACATACAACATACAACATACAGCGTACTCCCGTGTTTACCCGCTCGTCAAGTAACACTTTGCGGTGAAAATGTATATCCCCAGCCGGCGCTGCATCCCGACCGCGTCTTGAACGAGCACGACCTGTTGTTTATACAAAGCGGCACATGGTCCGTAGTGCAGGACGACACGGCGTATCACCTGCAAAGCGGCGATCTGGTTTTTCTGCGCAGCGGCAGTCACCATCAGGGACTTACGCAGTGCTCGCGCAATGCCCGCACGATGTTTATACATATGACATGCCTGCCATCCGACAGACCATGCGTTGAACTAAGTCCGGTACAGGCGGCTACATACAGGCGCAGCGATTCGCCGTATTGCCTGCCCACATTGATCCACTGTGAAAACGCCGCCGCGGTCACATCGCTGTTTCGCGATATAATAGACACATACTGGTCGCAACGCAACGATACGGAGCGTCGATTGCGTTTGCTGCTCAATCTTATGCTAAACGACCTGACCGAATATGCGCTGAGCGCGCAAAAGATCGGTGACGAGTGGAGCGTAATGCTGATACGCATGTTCAATCAGAACCCCAAGCACATGTACTCAATTGAAGAGGTTGCCGCCATAACCGGCATGAACGAGCGCACTCTGTCATCGCGTTTTCGCACAATCACGGGTGAAAGCATACATAAGTTTCAACTGAATATGAAACTGGACGAGGCATACCGCATACTTCGCGACGGCGGCGTAAGCGTTAAGGAGGCTGCGGAGCATTTCGGCTTCTGCGACGCGTATTACTTCAGCCACGCATTCAAGCAGAAATTCGGCGTATCGCCCAAGGAGCTTAAGAGTCGCGATCCGCGCAAGAACATCAATCTGATACCGGCGGACAGGTAGACGGTAACTTTGTTTAACCGAAGACACTCCCCCTCTTTTGCCGCCAAAGTCCGGCGGACAGCACTCTTAAAGCATAACTCCCCCCACACCTCGCTTCATAGAAT
>CAYTOU010000103.1:0-8559 GCA_964439295.1 uncultured Oscillospiraceae bacterium | reverse complement strand
GTTCATTTCGAGGTTTATGTTTATCGTGTATTTGCTGTCCCACGCGGGCATAAAGCTCTCATTCCATATGCCCTGCAGTGTGGCGGGCAGGCTGCCCGGGCGGCTGGACGATGCCAGCAGATACCGTCCGAAGGCGAACAGGTCGCACATCAGGTCGAGATCTTCCCTACCCTGACGCGCCTTTTCAAGGCGCACATCGTGCGGCTCCTTGCGATACGAGCAGTCGCAGAGCAGGTCAAGACGGCATGCATCCATTATGGGTTCAAAGTCCTTCAGGTGCTCGCGCTTAAGCTGTTCATAGCCCATGCGCTCGGCGCGCTCGATGCGTTCCATCGCAATGCTGTCAAAGGTGTCGCCTTCGCGGAAGGTTGTGGCGCTCGTCACGTATAGAGTGCTTTCTCCTTCTATTATAAGCATATCTCCTGATGCGTGTACGTTTTCGCCCACGGCGCGCATTATGCATATGTACGACATGCCGCCATCGGCTATCGTGCCGTGCATGCTTACCGTATGCTTATCTACCTGGCGCATGCCCGATATTTTGCCCGCGCGGCGCAGCATTACGCGCATCTGACCGCCCTTAGTATGAATCGCCATTACGCGATCCGGATAGGATATAAAGCACTCGCGGCGGAAGTCAACGCCCTTATATGTGTATTCGACGGTATGAATGCCCTTATCGATGTCCAGTGTGCGGCGATAGTTCTCTACGCCTTCGGGCTCAAAGTGCGCCATGTCAGCGCCGCAGAGATTGCGCACCGCTATCGGGTGCTCGTAATGCGTGCTGTCGTCCGCGCGCAACTGCATGACCAGGTCGCACAGCGGTTGATACGCGCGCTCGCCCTCGGGAATGGCGGCTATATCTTGCGCGGCGATCTCTTCAGCCTCGGCTATCTTGCCCTGCGCTATCAGCTCGCGCACATGCGCAATGCCATGAGCAGAATCGGGATTGACGCGATCCATCTTGCCGCCCGACCATATCGTATCATCGTTAAGCTGGAAGCGGTCGACAAGCGTGCCGCCAAAGCACATTGCGCCCATGAAACCGTTGCCCAGAGGCAGCGCTTCGTTCCAGTTTTTAGCCGGTTTGTCATACCATAGCTTTCTCATTTGCTTTGTCCCCCTATACCGGCGGAAGGCTGCTTTGTTCCTGCTCCGCCATTGCTTTGTATGTGGATGTATTGTACCCGGTGTTGCGCCTGAATGCGCGGCAGAATGTGTTGGCTGAAAGATAGCCCACTTCCGACGCGATTTTGTTGATTGTCCAATCGGTCGTGCGCAAAAGTCGCCGCGCCTCCTGCATGCGCAGATCCTCTATATAAGTTGAAAGGTTTTTCTGGGTCTGCAGCTTAAACGCATTGGACAAAAAGGGCACGCTTATTGAGAAGCAATCGGCGATGCTCGCCAGCGACAGGTCGCTGTCGCGGTAGTGCTCGTCAATGTACTTCTGCACGCGCTGCATAAGGTCGCTGTTCGCGCCCGAGCGCGTCTTTTCGGCGCAGTCGGTCAGCTCATCAAAGAAACTTTTAAGCATTTCGGGCTGATGATGCCACGATGCGCGGCTTATTGTTTCGATGCGCTCCAATATCGCATCGTCGGTCAGCGAGCCATCCAGCTTGAGCGCCTGCAGACTGCCCACGGCCGTGCTGAGCAGGTCGGCAACAAACAGCCCGCGCAGAGAGTGCGACACGGGATGATCGTAGAAGTTTGACTGTATGAGCTCGCCCAGCAGCTCTTGCACATTTGCCTTTTCGCCGTGCTTAATCGCCTCGGTCAGGCGATAGCGCATGTCGGCGGGATAGAAGTACTGCACACCGCCGCTCGTTTCATTGAGCCACGCGATGCCGTCGGGCTTTATCGAGCTTTCGTGTTCGTAGAGCAGCATTGCCGTGCGCGCCTGTTCAAACGAGCGCGCGATATGTGTAAGGGGCGGCAGTACCTCGCCGCCGCCAAACACCTGCAAACTTTCCTGCAGCTTATCGGGCATGTGGGAGCGTAAATCGGCGTATCCCTGATCAATGTCCTCGCGCGGCATGTCGAATATGATTAACGCGAGCGTCTCTTCGTCCACGTCGTAGTAAAGTAGCTTATCCATGTAGCGCACGAGGTAATCCTTTAAGACCACCTTTAGCGATGCGAGCAATTGCATATTCTCTTCATCGGACAGCATATCATCCGACGCGGTCAGGTGCATGATCAGCACGCGCGCGGTTTTGTATTCGGAGCACTCGGGCATCACGTATTGGAATATGCGCATGGCCTCGGCGTCCGACGAGAAGTTGCCGCGCAGCAGACGGCTGGCGAACGACGTGCGCAGCATTGAGCGGTGCTGGGATGCTATACGGAGCAGTTGTTCGTTGTTTTGCTGCAGCTTGCCTATCATGTCGCGTATCGATGTAAACGCCTCGCTCGAGCTGTCCGAGTCTATGCCTATTTCGCGCAGTATCAGCTCGACCGCGCCGGTAAAGTGGCGCGCCTGACGCAGGCAGAGCAAAAGCCCGACCAGCAGCACAGCCACGAGGCATATTATCATGACCGTGCGGTATATGGACACGCGCTCGAGTATTACGTTCATCGGCTGAGCCGATATGTATGTGAGTCCGTTTTCGCGCGTATGCAGGCGGTTGATGAGCATTTCGCCCTTTGCGGTCTCGATTGAAAAGACAGTTTCGGTGGAGTCGCTGTCGTAGTTTTCTACCGCGCTGTACAGTTCGTCTATATCGGCATTGTCGCCTGACACGCATGTCATGACTTCGCCAAAGCTGTTTAGCACAAACACCGCGCCGGTATCGCCTACATTTATATTACCGAAAAGGGAGTTTATGGACTCCTCGTTTATAAGGACAGTCAGATAGCCCTTGCGCAGTCCTATAAGCGACTGCCGCCAAACTAAGTACCGTCCGGTTTCCTTTAATAATGTCATTTCCTGCGCGGATATTATGCCCTGGTCATACGACATATTGAGGGTACGCTGTATTGCCGCGTCGGCCTCTTCATCGGACATATGCATATAGTTTAGGAAGAAGTCGTCGTAGGTATATATAATGCGCGAGTTTATGACCATCTGTGAATTATTGAAGAAAATAAAGTAATCGTCGACGAATGTCTGGGTCAAAGTGTAATTCTCCAGCGCGTCGCGTATTTCGTTGAGCTTATACGAATGCGGGTATGTAAAGCCGCTTGTCTCGTTCTGATACTTCTGCACGGCGGTCTTGTTTATTATTTCGGTTGAGATATTGCTTACTTCCTGCAGGTGCAGTGTTACGCTTTCGGACGCGGACTCAAGCACCGAGCTGTTTAGCTCTATCGCGTAACTGCGCGATTGGTATATCGATACCACGTACAGCACAACGCTTAGCAAAAACGGAATGAGCAGCACAATTGCATAGGAAGAAAGGCTGGAAAGCAGTAGCTTCCGGCTGTGCTCCTTGTTGCCCGTCTGTTTTGCAAAGCGCGCTTTCTTCACGATAAAGCCTCCCGCATACCGGCATACACATGCATGCTGCCCACAGATTAACAAAATTATACCAAAATCGGGTCTTATTGTACATACTCAAAATTTTTCACATGCGTTTTGGCGCCCGTTTAGGTGTATTCGGCTCAATAATACCGGCATCGGTTGCGCTCAGATTAATTTGTGTATACTCTTGAAAAAGCGAATATTTACATCTGTTTTCTCTTGTGTTA
Organism: uncultured Oscillospiraceae bacterium; assembly: GCA_964439295.1. Classification (GTDB taxonomy): domain Bacteria; phylum Bacillota; class Clostridia; order Christensenellales; family Aristaeellaceae; genus Fimadaptatus. The sequence goes on along the minus strand of CAYTOU010000103.1, from coordinate 4,872 downwards.
TGGTAAAGCACACACTCGACAGGTCAGAAAGAGGGTCGTCATATTGCAAAGAAAGCAACACAAACCGACGCTTAAGTATCTCAAGGGGCACTGGGAGCTGTACCTGATGCTGCTGCTGCCCGTGGTGTTCATCATCATATTCAACTATATACCGATGGGCGGCACGATAATTGCCTTTAAGAACTTCAAGCTGCGCAAGGGCATATTCGCCAGTCCCTGGGCGGATAACCACGGTCTGGCGAATTTCATACGCTTCTTTTCCAATTACAACTTTGCGTCCACGCTTATAAACACGCTGACGCTTTCGGTATACTCGCTGCTGGTCAACATGCCCTGCGCGATACTGCTGGCCATAAGCCTTAACTACGCGCGCAACCTGATATTCAGAAAGACCGTGCAGATGATTTCGTACTTCCCCTACTTCATCTCCACAATAGTAATCGCCAGCATGATAAACATGCTGTTCAATACCAGGACGGGCGCGCTGGGGCGCGTGTACTACGCATTGACGAATAGCAACATACTTGCCGACGCCAACATGTTCCCGCATCTATATGTATGGTCGGGCGTATGGCAGGGCGTGGGATTCGGTGCTATCATATACCTCGCTGCGCTATCGGGCGTTGATCCGCAGCTGCACGAGGCGGCGACGATCGACGGCGCGAATGTGCTGCAGCGCATATGGCATATCGACCTGCCCACTATAATACCCATGGCGACAATAATGCTGATACTCAACATGGGCAGCGTGCTGGGCGTTGGTTACGAAAAGGTATTGGCGATGCAGAACCAGAACAACCTGCGCACCGCCGAGGTCATATCCACATATTCATACAAGGTTTCGCTCGCGGCGGACATGCCGGACTTCTCATACGGCACGGCGATTGGTCTATTCCAGTCGGTAGTGGGTCTGGTGCTGGTGCTGGTATCCAACAAGGCCGCCGACCGCCTGACCGGCAACGGATTCTGGTAAAGGAGGGAATGAAATGCACATGGTGTCTAAATCGAGCAGCATGCGTGATTCCCGCTTTGATAAGGGCGTATACTGCGTAAACTATATACTGCTTAGCATATTCATGTTATTGGTGCTATACCCGCTGGTCTACGTAATCAGTTGTTCGTTCAGTTCGGGCGACGCGTTGGTAAACGGTCGCGTGGTGCTGTTCCCTGTCGACCCCACGCTGGAAGGCTATCGCGCGATAATGCAGTACTCGTCGGTATGGACGGGCATGCTCAATTCGCTCATATACACCGTCACGGGTTCGCTACTGGGCGTGACGCTGACATTGCTTGCCGCGTATCCGCTGGCGCAGCCCTCTCTTAAAGGCAAGCGCCCGCTGATGGGACTGTTCCTATTCACGATGCTGTTTAACGGCGGACTTATCCCCAACTATATGCTGGTCATGAAGTTGGGTCTGCTGGACACGATATGGTCACTCATACTGCCCGGCGCGGTGAGCGCGTATAACGTCATCGTGGCGCGCACGTACATAATGACGTCAATACCGCGCGAGCTGCACGAATCCGCCGATCTGGACGGCTGCGGCGAGTTTAGGTTTCTTTGGTCGATAGTGCTGCCGCTGTCAAAGCCCATACTGGCGGTGCTTGTACTGTGGATTGCGGTAGGCATTTGGAATAGCTACTTCATGCCCATGATATATCTAAACAGCGAAGACAAGTACCCGATACAGCTGGTACTGCGCCAGATACTGCTTATGTCCACGGTCGATTACAGTAAGGCGCTAAGCGATCCCGAGCTATACTACCGCAACAAGAACCTAAGCGAAATACTGCGCTACGGCACGATCATTATAAGCAGCTTGCCGCTTATGATACTGTACCCGTTCATACAGAAGTACTTCGTTCAGGGCGTCATGATAGGCTCGGTAAAGGGCTAATTCATTCGTAGGTTATTACCGGACAGCGTTATTCCCCGTCCGGCAATTCCAAATATAAAAGGAGGTCATCCCATGAAAAAGGTATTCGCACTGGTTCTGGCGCTGTGCATGATGTTTACATGCTGCGGCGCGCTGGCCGAGGTTTCCTTCCCGCTTGAAGAGGAAGTTACCCTGACCGCATTCGTGCTGGGTATGTCCGGTGGCGTTGACTACACCGACAACTACGTAACCCAGTGGATCAAGGAAAAGACTAACGTCAACATCGACTTCACCTACGCCGTGAGCGGCGACGACGGCAAGACCAAGCTGAATCTGATGATATACAGCGGCGAAGAGCTGCCCGATATATTCATCGCGACCGGCTGGAGCAAGGCCGAATGCGCACTGTACGGTGCCGAAGGCGTTGTAATACCGCTCAACGAGTATCTCGAGGATTGCGAGAACTGGAATCGCTTTAACGAAGAGTGCCCGGGTCACTACGAGGATCTGGTAATGAGCGACGGCAACATCTACACCTACGGCGATGTTAACGAGTGCTTCCACTGCACGCATCAGGCCCGTATGTGGATCTATCAGCCCTGGGTTGATTCGCTGAACGACGGCGTACTGCCCACCACCACCGATGAGCTGTACGAGTTCCTGCTGAAGGTCAAGACTCAGGATCCCAACGGCAACGGCGTTGCCGATGAAATCCCCATGACCGGCTATCTGGACGGCTGGGCAACCGACCCGTTCGTATTCATCTCCAACTCCTTCCTGCAGAACAACAACATGATCTCCAACACCAACCCCGTTGTTGCCGGCGGCTTCTGCCTGGACAGCGAAGGCAAGATGCAGTATCAGCTGACCACCGACGCATACCGCGATGCCCTGCGCTACATGAACAAGCTCTACTCCGAAGGTCTGCTGGATCCCCAGACCTACACCCAGACCAGCGAGCAGTGCAACGCCACTCTGGAAAGCGAAACGCATCTGGCAGCCCTGATGGGCGGCGGCTCAATGCCCGAAAACTCCGACTTCTGGTCGCAGTCTGAAGGTGCATGGCAGAATTGGACGTTGCTGCCCCCGTTGAAGGGACCCGATGGCGTTCAGTATGCTTACACTTCCCTCAGCTCCTATTTCGGCAGCTGCATAGGTCTGGTAAGCGAAACCTGCGAATATCCCGAAATCGCCGTACAGGTATTTGACCTGCTGGCATCCGACGAAGGTACCCGCGTTACCGGTTCCGGCGTTGAAGGCATCAACTGGGAATGGGTCAGCGAAGGTACTAACCTGACCGGTGGCACCCCCACCTGGCGCAAGCTGATACCCGAAAACACTCTGGAAGACGGCTCTGTCGATTGGGCTTCCTACGGCTACAGCTTCAAGGATGCCGGTTGGGATTCCGATGCCTGCATGTCCGGTCGTACGGCTGCCAATCGCTGCGGCGAGGCTGTCGACGATCCCAGCATGAACGTTGAGGCCATACTGTACAGCGCAGCCGAGGTCTATGACCAGTATCGCTTTGACACCGACACCATAATACCCGAACTGCCCTACACCGAGGATCAGTCCAAGCAGATCTCCGAGTACACCGTGTCCATAGGCGCGTACGCCAACTCCGCTACCATTCGCTTCATAACCGGCGATATGGATATCGAAAACGACTGGCAGACCTATCTGGACGAGATGGACAAGATGGATCTGGAAGGCTACATAAAGGTAATGCAGGACGCATACGACGCCTTTGAGAGCAGCCTCGCCGACTAATCTTAAACGCCCTTCCTTAATCGAATCGCACGGGTCGCCCATTGCGGCGGCTCGTGCTTTTTAGTTGCAGCCGTATGTGGACTACTGAGTGCACTTGTTTACATTTGTGTTGGGTTAGCATGTAACGCTGTATTACTTTTTTGACTACCCGACATTTTATCCGTTACGGATTGAATTTCAGCTTTGAAAGCACATGGTAACTGCGATTTATCGATTCATTTGCGTTATTTGCCCAAATTATGACACTTTCAGTAAACAATTTCATCAGTGGCTTGTAAGCAGTTGGTCGTGAACTACAATTTTCCTTTTATTTTTGAAATTTTCCGGTATAAAGTTATTGACAAGTTACGCACCAGTGCATATAATATTACAGGATGTCCGCAAGGACGCGGACAAATGCAGTCTTTGTTCAATGCAAACATTGCACAATTTCAAAGGAGGATACCCATGAAGAAGGCATTGGCACTGGTTCTTTCCCTCTGCCTGGCACTGATGGCGGTTCCGGCGTTTGCGTCGACCGAGCTGACCTCGGGCGCCGACACTTATCCGTTGGATACGGATATAACCGTTTCTTGGTACTCTCAGGCTTGGATTTTGCCCCATGAGAAGTACACCAGCTGGCAAGAGTCTCCCTTCCACACCGGACTCATCGAGCAGACCGGTGTAAACATCGACTGGTCCTTCCCCACCGCCGGTACTGACGGCACCACCTACACCAACACTCTGCTGGCTGACCCCAGCACCCTGCCGAACATCATGTACGGCTACTTCATGGATCATGCCAACCAGTATCTGGACGATGGCATCATCTGGGATCTGACCGATTACATACAGGAGTATGCGCCCCACTACTACGCATTCCTGCAGGCCAACCCCACCTATGACAAGGCCATGAAGACCGACGATGGTCGCTACTACACCTTCGGCTTCTTCCGCGAGGATGGCGGCTGGAACGACACCTTCATTGGTCCCGTTGTTCGCACCGACTGGCTGGAAGAGTGCGGTCTGGACTACCCCAAGACGATCTCCGAGTTCGAGAACGTAATCCGCGTGTTCTATGAGCAGTACGGCGCTAAGTTCTCCTTCGCATGGGGTCGCTTCAATGGCACCGGTCTGTCCGGCGCGTTCGGCGCTTACGGCGCTGCCAACGAGCAGTGGTTCGTAAAGGACGGCAAGGTTGATCTGGCTCAGGCTCAGCCCGAGTGGCGCACCTACCTCAGCTGGC
>CAYTOU010000102.1:0-8715 GCA_964439295.1 uncultured Oscillospiraceae bacterium | reverse complement strand
CAGATCCGAGGGCATGCGCGCGGCGTTTTGATCGGTTTGCACCTGGCGCAGTGCGGCCTTAAGCTGCGCAAAGCCCTCAAAGCCCAGACGGCGCGAAATTCTGACGAAAGTGGGCTGCGACACATTGCAGACCTGTGCCGCCTCGGCGATTGTCATACCGGAAAGTCCTACCGGGTCGGTCAAAATCAAATCGGCAGCACTGCGCTCGGCGCGCTTGAGCTGGCCGTAAATCGCTCTCATATTCAGCATTAGCTGAGCGGGGAGCGCGTTGGAGTCGAATTCGTTGCTCATTGTCAGCACATCCTATCGGCGTAATTTTGCGGCGCTCGACATACTTTATGCCCGCATGCGCCTTTTTATATAAAAATAACACCGTAACGCATTTATGTCAAGCAAAAATGTAATTTTTGCCACGCATACGTAATTTATGACATCGTTGCGACAATTGCGGGGCTTTGTCCGAAATTGCTTGAATCGCAATATTCTTTCATGTATGCTATTGCATAGAGAAGGGCGTTTCTCCCCTCCTCTAATTAAAACAAGAGATTATCTTTCGACATCCGGAGGTGTTGATTATGTATCCGTATTCGTACTATTTTGACCCGACAATGCTACTTATATTGCCCGGACTTATCATAGCGCTCTGGGCGCAGTTCAAGGTGAATTCGACCTATTCTAAGTACAGCTCGGTTGAGGCACGCAGCGGTCTTACCGCGGCACAGGCGGCGCGCATGCTGCTTGACCAGAACGGACTTAGCAACGTGCGCATCGAGCGCATACGCGGTCACCTGACCGACAATTACGACCCGAGCAGCAAGGTACTGCACCTGTCCGACGATGTAATCGACTCCACGTCCATCGCGGCGCTGGGTGTGGCGGCGCACGAGGCCGGTCACGCGGTGCAGGACGCGCAGGGTTATCGCCCGCTTATGCTGCGCTCGGCGATGGTGCCCGTCACGCGCATAGGTTCGGGGCTGGCGATACCGCTGTTCATGCTGGGACTGATATTCGCGTGGGAGCCGCTGGTCAATGTCGGCATACTCCTGTTCAGCCTTGTGGTTGTGTTTTCGCTGGTTACTCTGCCGGTCGAGTTCAACGCGTCCAGGCGCGCGCTTGAGACGCTTGAGGGCAGTGGCATGCTAGATACCGATGAGGTGAGCGGCGCAAGGTCGGTACTAAGTGCCGCGGCGCTGACTTATGTGGCATCCGCGTTGCAGGCGATACTGAACCTTCTGCGCTTGCTTGTGATATCGGGCAGGGGCAATCGCCGCGATTAAGTAATTCAAGGCAAATTAAAAGGGACTGCGTTTTTCGCGCAGCCCCTTTGTTTTTTAGCGATTAGACTATTTCATAGCCCAGCTTTACGATGTTGTCGTAAGAAGTCTTCAGGCAATCAAATACGTCGCGGCCATAGAGGTTATCCTGCTCTATGAAGAAGTACTTGGCGCCCGACTTGAGGCTCTGCTTGATTATGGCATCCATGTCCAGCGAGCCCTCGCCTACCTCGGCGAACTGTACGACGTTGCTGAACTCCTGCATAAAGCCCTTGAAGTCGCCCTTGCCCATCATGGCGAAGGCTTCCTGCGGCATGTGACCTATGCGGTAGTCCTTCAGGTGAACCAGATCCACCTTGCCCGCGTAGTCGGCCAGCACCTTTACGGGATCATAGCCGCCGCGATGTATCCAGTGTACGTCCAGCTCGAAGCCCAGCTGATCAGCGTTGTCGCGAATGATGTCCAGCAGGGTCTTGCCATCGAACTTCTGGAACTCGATGTGGTGGTTGTGATAGTACAGCTTAATGCCCTGATCGGCCAGCTTCTTGGCGGCGGCATTTGCCATGCGGCAGAAGTGCAGCGCCTCGTCCAGAGATGCCATGCAGTTGAAGGGCAGCATGCCTATACGCACGAACTCGCAATTGAGCTTCTTGCAATCGGCGACGATCTTGTCAAAGTGGGTCGCCAGAGTCTCCTGAGGCATGGGACCGTTGGGCGCCACACCGGCGGATACAGAAGCGATGTTTATGCCGAAGTCGTCCTGTGCGCGGCACATGGCGTCGACATTCTTTGCGTTCATGGGTATCTGGGAGATTTCTACGCTGCCGTAGCCCAGCTCATGAACCTTCTTAAGGGTCTCATATGCGCCCAGCTCTTCGAACTTGCCACGGAGCATCATCGCCTGGACGCCAACATTAATCTTAGTCATATCGTTTCCTCCATAAGTCGCGGCTATTAGCGAGTGGGATACTTGCCTTCCTCGGCGATGCGCTTGTTGAGCTCGCTCAGGTATACATCCTCGTCAACCGGCAGATCGACTTCCTTGCCCAGCCAAGAAGACAAGAGTATCGCGTTGCACAGATTTACGCCGTTAATGCCATCGCTGCCGGGTGCCAGCAGAGGCTCGCCCTCCAGCAGATGCGCCGCAAAGTTGCGCATAACTTCGCCGTGCTGGTTGCCCCAGCCGTTCTCGTTCTGAATCTCTTCCACATCGTACAGGTTCTTGGCACCGCCGCCCATGAACAGACGGCTCATGTCATCCTGCGATATGGTGGCGTTCATTTCGTTTTCGGACTTCTTCAGGCGATATATAGTAGCCTTCTTGCTGTCCTCAACGACTATCTTGCCGCCGTCCATGTCTATCTCAAGGCGATCGGTACCGATTACATCGTGCGTGCAGGTAATGAACACGCCGGTCGCGCCGTTGGGATAGGTCAAAGTCGCGGTGACGTCGTTATCCACGATTATATCGCGGCCTACGCCGTAACGTACATTGGCAAATACCTTGCAAGGTATGCCGCAGATCCACTGTATCAGGTCCAGCTGATGCGGAGCCTGGTTGACCAGAACGCCGCCGCCTTCGCCGCCCCAGGTTGCGCGCCAGGAGGACTGCTTATAGTAGCTGTCCGGACGCCACCAGGAATTGATGATCCAGTTGGTGCGACGGATCTGACCCATGCTGCCATCGTTTACCAGATCGCGCAGCTGCTTATAAAGCTTATTGGTGCGCTGGTTGAACATGATGCCGAACGGTACGTCCGGATGCTTTGCGGCGCACTCGTTCATCTCGCGTACGGCCTTGGCGTATACGCCGGCGGGCTTTTCAACGATAACGGGCATGCCGTGTTCGATAGCATATATAGCTATTTCGGTATGCAGATAGTGCGGCACTGTGGTTATGATTGCATCCACCGCGCCGGAAGCGATCATTTCTTTATAATCGGTAAAGAAAGGCTTCTCCGGATACATGATTTCGCACATGGTGCGCTTGGCGGGATCGATATCGCACAGCGCGCCCAGCTCGCAGTTCGTCGGAACCGAACCCATCATGGACATACCGCCGGTCAAAAAGCGCGCGTAAAAGCCGCCCTGGTTGCCGACGCCGATTATTCCGTAACGAATCTTCTTCAAATGTCACCACTCCTTCACAAATTCGCGTTTTCGACATGAATCAATTATAATATGGCCGTCCAATTAAGTCAAGTGTTTATCCGATTTGTTCTTATAAATGACAACATTCTGTTCGCGCCTGTTCAACACATTATCCTTTTATTTAAGGGGCTATTGCGGAGACAATAAAATAGCGCACGGACAGCATTAGGCCATCCGTGCGCCGAATTTTCAGTAATAAATTATCCTTCAGAGCTTATCCACATTACGCGTTGCCACGAGATCCACGCCGGTATTGCATATGTTGCTTATTACAACATCGCCTATCGCCACGGGAGCCTCTATGTGGCATGCGCGTATCGCCTTAAGCGCATCGGGTATAACCGACTTGGGTATCACGTTTGCGGTCTTGACCGAGCACATGGCGAGCTTGCCGCCGCTTACGAATACGCTACTCGTTACGGTACGCATGGGGTTAGTGAACTCCTGATGTGCGTACTTTGCGCCGCGCGGGCAGGTATTGCCCTCGACCTTTATATCATCGCCGTCGCGGGTCACGCTCAGTCGGCAGCCCATCGGACATACAATGCAAGTCATTTCACGAATTTCCATATGCGCGCCTCCTTACGCCTGACCGGCGCATATCTCTATGTCGCCGCCCGCAGGTACGTCCACGGTTATCTTTTCCATTTCGCCCGGAGTCATGATCTGCTTTTTGCGCGAGACAAGCTCTACGCCGTCGCACTTGACGGTCAGGCGTGCGGGCTTTACAACACTGCCCACGCGGAAGTAGAAGTCGATCTTGCCGCTCGCATCGGCGCTCAGGCGCTGCGGTACGACATAGCGCACGCTGCCCGAGGGCACTACGCGGCGCGTGGATGCGCCCTGGGTCTTGCCGCTCAGAGCGTACGCGGCGGCCGACTTACCGGCAAGTATCGCCTCGGCGCTTACGTTATCGACCAGGTCATGTACGTGCAGGACGTTGCCGCACGCGAACACGCCGGGTATGGAGGTCTGACGGGTTTCGTCAACCACTGCGCCCGATGTTACCCTATCCATCTCGATGCCCGCTGCACGGCTGAGCTCGTTTTCGGGTATAAGTCCGACCGACAAAAGCAGCGTATCGCACTCGATGTCGAACTCGGTGCCCGGTATGGGATTGCGCGTTGCCGGATCGACCTCGGCGATGGTTACGCCGGTCACGCGGTCACGGCCGTGTATTGCGGTCACGGTGTGGTTAAAGCGCAGGGGTATATTGTTATCGACCAGGCACTGCACGATATTGCGGTTGAGTCCGGAGGAATACGGCATGATCTCGCATACCATCTTGACCTCGGCACCCTCCCAGGTCATGCGGCGCGCCATTATAAGACCTATGTCGCCCGAGCCCAGTACGACGACCTTGCGTCCGGGTAGATACCCTTCCATATTGCACAGGCGCTGCGCGCAGCCCGCGGTATATACGCCCGCCGGACGCGTGCCGGGTATGTTCAGCGCGCCGCGCGTACGCTCGCGGCAGCCCATGGCCAGCACGACCGCGCCCGCGGTCAGGGTCATGAGTCCCTTGCTTGCGCACATGGCGGTTACAACGCGCTCGTTGGATACCTCCAGCACCATTGTATCGGTCAGAACCTCTATGTCGGTCTTCTTAAGTTCGGCAATGAACCTGCCCGCATATTCCGGACCGGTCAGCTCCTCGCCGAAGAAGTGCAGGCCGAAGCCGTTATGTATGCACTGCTGCAGTATGCCGCCCAGATCGTGGTCGCGCTCCAGCACAAGCACCTTTGCGCCGGCCTTATGCGCCTCAAGAGCCGCAGCCAGACCCGCAGGACCGCCGCCTACTACGATTACGTCATAATCATTCATCGCACTTGACCTCCCCCAGTTTTCCGGCCACCATGTACGACTTGCCGCCGAACTTGGTCAGGCTCTCGGTGGGTATGCCCAGCTCGCGGCTGAGTATCTCCATTACGCGCGGTGCGCAGAAGCCGCCCTGGCAGCGACCCATGCCGGCACGGGTGCGGCGCTTTACGCCGTCCACAGTGGTAGCGCCGCGATGTATGGCGTCCACTATTTCGGCCTCGGTCACGGTTTCGCAACGGCAGATTATGCGGCCGTAGAGCGGATTGCGCTTGTAAGCCTCGGCGCGCTCCTCGGCATCCATCTGGCGGAAGGGCTTTGCATGCTCGCGCACATATATGGCATCGTCGCGCTCCAGAGTATCCGCGCCCGCTTCTTTAAGCAGCTCGCGCACGTACTCGGCGATTGCCGGCGCGCTCGACAGACCGGGCGAGCATATGCCCGCGGCGTGTATGAAGTGCGCGTTTTTGTCGCTGGGACGGATTATGAAGTCGCCGGTGGAAGGCTGCGCGCGCACGCCCGCGAAGGAGGTTATTACCTGACGCAGGTTAAGCGTGGGTACGGACTTGAGCGACAGTTTCTTTAGCTCGGCCAGTCCTTCGGGCGTGGTCGAGGTGTCATTGCGCGCGATATTGTCCTGCGCGGTGGGACCGGCGAATATGTTGCCATCAACAGTGGGCGAAACCAGTACGCCCTTGCCCAGCTTGCTGGGGGTCTGGAATATTACAGTGCCCACGCACAGCGCCTGCTTGTCCAGCAGCATGTATTCGCCCTTGCGGGGGCTGATTGTAAAGCTGTCATCGCCAATAAGCTTTGCGACCTCGTCGGCGTATACGCCGGCGGCGTTTACTACGTACTTAGCCTTGACAGACGTGCCGTCCTCAAAGTTTACGGTAAACACATCGCCCTGCTCTATAGATACTACGCGCTTGCGCAGCAGTATGTCCGTGCCGTTGGCGCGCGCGTTTTCGCTCATGGCAATGGTCAGCTCGTACGGACAGGTTATACCCGCGGTGGGTGCCCACAGCGCGGCGGTAACGTCCTCGGACAGCTTAGGCTCCATCTCGCGTGCGCGCTCGCCCGATATTATCTCCAGGCCCGGCACGCCGTTTGCCTTGCCGCGCTCCAGCAGGTTATTCAGCTCACGCTCGTCTTCCTCACCAAACGCGATTACAAACGAACCCACGCGCAGTAGCGGCACATTCAGGTTTTCGCACATATCATCGAACATTTCATTGCCGTGCACATTCAGCTTGGCCATAAGCGTGCCCGGTACGCAGTCGTAGCCTGCATGGACTATGGCGCTGTTGGCGCGGCTGGCACCCATTGCCACATCGTCGCACGCGTCGCTGAGCGCAACGCTCAGGCTGGTATGCGACAGCTCGCGCGCTATAGCGCAGCCCGTAACGCCTGCGCCGATTATCAGCACATCGTACTGATCCTTACGCATTCTATTCCCCTCCGAATCAATAATACCCGCCACACTTATGCGGCATCGGCAGAAAAAAAGCCATGGCAAACAGGCCGCTTAAAAAAGCGGATTTGCCACGGCTTCTCTTAATCTCTGCCATGTAATTTTATTTTACGCCACACACGTAGGATTTTTGTGTGCGCTGTGTTAGAGAATTGTTAACATTGCTGTCGCTGATTTCGATTTGCGCGTCAAAACTTTTTGTCCCACAGTTCGGCACAACTGGTGGATACCGCCGCCGCGCCTGCTTTAAGCGCCTGTTCGACTTCCTGAGCGGTGGTCACCATGCCGCCGGCTATAACCGGCTTGGTCAGCTCGCAGCGCATGAAGCTTATCGCCTTGGGCGCAAGTCCGGGCAATACCTCGACCATGTCGCACTCGGAGGCCTTTATTAGGCGCACGCCGTTAATCAGGCTCTGCGAATCCATGAGGAACATGCGCTGCACGGTCGTCAGTCCGTACTCGGCGGCGCGCTTTATAAGCGGCGCGCGCGTGGATATAATGCCGTCCGGACGTATCGCCTTGGCGCAGTAGTCGACCGCCGCCGTGTCCCTGCCCAAGCCATCGCATAGGTCTATGTGCAAAAAGACGCGTTTGCCCCGCGACTTGACGAATGCAACGCGCTCGTCAAGCCCCAGTAGTCCCCCGCCCAATAGGAATACTATATTCGCGCCCGATGCACAGGCGCGCCGTATGCCGTCGTCATCGCGCACCGCGGCGATTATGCGACCGGATATTATTTCATCGATTATTGCCATTCGCCGTCACCTCCGCCTTTTGTGCGCCTTCACACTTCGTATTATACCAAAAAACATGCCGTATGTCATTACCGCGCAGCGTGATTTAAGGCATATAAAGAGGATGGAATGCCCATGCGCTTTGTTTGGCATGCGGCATTCCATCCCGTATTTTGCTAAAGCAGGTATTACGCGGTTTCGATTGCGGCGGCATCTTCCAGGTGCAGATCATGTACCGCCATCTCACGCAGCTTGAACTTCTGTATCTTGCCCGAGGCGGTCATCGGGAATGTATCCACGAACAGCACGTAGTGCGGCGCCTTGAAGCGGCTCAGACCGTTCTTGACGAATGCGATGAGCTCTTCGGCGGTCGCGGAATCCTTCTCCTTAAGCACGACGTATGCGCAGACTTCCTCGCCGTACTTCTTGTCGGGCACGCCGACGACCTGAACGTCGCTGACCTTGGGGTTGGTGTAGAGGAACTCTTCGATTTCGCGCGGGTAGATATTCTCGCCGCCGCGGATTATCATGTCCTTAAGACGACCGGTTATCTTGAAGTAGCCGTTGTCGTCCATGGTGCCGATATCGCCGGTGTGCAGCCAGCCGTCGGTATCGATTGCCTGACGGGTCGCCTCGGGCATCTTGTAGTAGCCGCGCATCAGGTGATAGCCGCGGGTGCAGATTTCACCGGGTACGCCGTGGGGCTGCTCATTGCCGGTTTCGGGATCGACAATCTTGCCCTCGACATGCGGAAGCAGGCGGCCGACTGTGGTCACGCGCAATTCAAGCGGGTCGGTCTTGCGGCTCATGGTCATGCCCGGGGAGCACTCGGTCTGACCGTAGGTAATGACTATGTCGCGCATATGCATCTCTTCGACGACGCGGCGCATGTAGTTTATCGGGCAGGGCGAGCCCGCCATTATGCCGGTGCGCAGGTGGCTGAGGTCGAAGGACTTGAATTCGGGATACTCAAGATAGCCGATGAACATTGTAGGCACGCCGTGTACGGCGGTGCACTTTTCGTCCTGCAGTATCTTAAGCACGCGAGCCGGATTGTACAGGTCGACAAATACCATCGTGGAGCCGTGGGTCAAACAGGACTCAACGCCCAGGACGCAACCGAAGCAGTGGAAAAGCGGCACGACTATGCACAGACGGTCGCTTGTCGTCAGCTCCATGCAGTCGCCTATGCCCTGACCGTTGTTGGTGACGTTGTAGTGCGTGAGCATAACGCCCTTGGGGAAGCCGGTGGTGCCGGAGGTGT
>CAYTOU010000101.1:0-8778 GCA_964439295.1 uncultured Oscillospiraceae bacterium | reverse complement strand
CGAGAATCATTGCACAGCACCTGTGCGTCGCTTACAGAAAATATTGAATACGGCCCCGCTAACAGCTAACGGCTACCCCCGTCCCCATCGTCACACGTTCCAATACTTCCCATCAAGCGACCTGTACTGCACTGCCTCGGCTACGTGCGCTTCTTCTATGTCGCCGCCGCCCGCAAGGTCCGCTATCGTGCGCGCTACCTTCAGTACACGCGTATAGCCGCGCGAGGACAGGCGCATCATGTCGGCGGCACTGCTTAGTAGCTTGTTTGCATTCGGGGTCATTACGCAGTACTTATCGAACAGGCGCGATGTGAGCTGCGCATTGCAGGTTATGCCGTCATTTGCGTACCGCTCTATCTGTATCTGCCGCGCGGCATTTACGCGCGCGCGTATGGTTTCCGACGATTCCTCATTGGACTTCATTGCGATTTGGTTTATCGGCACCGACTCGACCTCTATCTGTATGTCTATGCGGTCCAGCAGCGGCCCCGAAATCTTATTGCGATACCTGCGCACATCGACCGGCGTGCAGCGGCATTCGTGCGTGCGCGAGCCGAAATAGCCGCACGGGCAGGGGTTCATCGAGCATACCAGCATGAGCCGCGCCGGATACACGGCGTGCGCATGCGCGCGCGTCACGGTGACAAAGCCGTCTTCAAGCGGCTGCCTCAGCGCTTCGAGCACCGCGCGCGGGTATTCAGGCAGTTCGTCTAAGAATAATACGCCCCTGTGCGCCTTGCTTATTTCGCCGGGCATTGCGTTTGCGCCGCCGCCCACTATGGATACCGCCGACGCGGTATGGTGCGGCGCGCGGAACGGGCGCGCGGTCATAAGTCCGCAGCCGCGGTTGGTTCCCGCGACAGAGTGTATGCGCGTGACCTCAAGCGCCTCTTCAAACGTCATATCGGGCAATATGGACGGAAGACACCTCGCCAGCATAGTTTTGCCCGAGCCGGGTTCGCCCACCATTATTACGTTATGCGATCCGGCCGCCGCGATTTCCAATGCGCGCTTTGCGGCGCGCTGACCGCGCACATCGGCAAAGTCGCTCTTGTATTCGCGCGTGCTCAAAAGCTCCTGATATGTCGCGGTGCTTATCGGTGTGATAGGGCGTTTGCCGCCGAAATAGTCCGCCACATCGTTTATCGTATCGACCGGAATTATGTCTATGCCGCTTATGCAGCGTGCCTCATCCGCATTGCCGCGCGGCAGCACAAGGCGCTTATAGCCCAGCTCCCTTGCCGCAATCGCCATGGGCAATGCGCCGTTAATCATATTGACCTCGCCGCTTAGTGCCAGCTCGCCCGATATCATCGTGCTATCCAGCGCCTGCTGGCTTATCGCGCCGGCGCAGACCATGACGCCCACCGCGATGGGCAGGTCAAACGACGGACCTTCCTTCTTCATATCGGCGGGCGCGAGGTTTATCGTATAGTGCCCCACAGGGTACTCAAGCGCGCTGTTGCGCAGTGCGGAGCGTACGCGCTCGCGGCTTTCCTTGACCGACGCGTCGGGCAGTCCGACCACGTCAAACCCGGGCATTCCGCCGCTGCGATCCACCTCGACCGCCACCGGAAAACCGTCTATACCGCTTATACCCAGGCTCATGACTCTGGCGAGCATTGTATCTCCTCCTAAGAAAACGCACATGCGCTTATTACGATTAACATTATATTATGAGATTGCGCGCGCGTAAAGCGGCAATTGCACCAAATCGCGAGTATTTTGCCGATAAGCGGCAGAAAATGGACGCAGTTAAAACTCAAATACAATCTGAGGTATATATAATGAAGTTGTCAATTCGCGCGACATGTGCTAATATAGTATAAAAGTGCCTTAAAAAGGGGGGAAGTGCGGCGTGGAATATTCGCATGAGCAGCGCTGCCGATTGTGGCTGTATGCTTTTCTTTGTCCCGCGGTGGACAAGTTTTCGCGCATAACGCAGATGATTGCGCCGCCCGAAGAGATTTTCGATTCGCCCCCGGATGAACTGAAAAAGTATGTAAATGACGAAACGCTCAGCCGCATGCGCGCGCACAATACCGAAAGCTATATCGATGCCATGCTGGATAAGCTCTCCTCGCGCGGTGTGGACTTCATATGCCGCGGCGATGACGGCTATCCGTATTGCTTTGAGCAGCTGTCCGACATAATAGTGCCGCCCGAGGTGCTCTTCATACGCGGCTCGCGCGAACTGCCCGACGGCAGGGCGATAGGCGTTGTGGGCACGCGCTCATGTACGCCCGATGGCGAGCGCATTGCGCATGACTTCGCGCGCGAGTTCGCAGGCGAAGACGTGACCGTCGTGTCCGGCTTGGCACTGGGCATAGATGCCGCCGCGATGACCGGCGCACTGGACGGCGGCGGGCGCACGGTGGGCGTGCTGGGCTGCGGCGTGGATGTGCCGTACCCGGCGGCAAATCAGACTCTGGTCAAGCGCATGTTGGACGCGGGCGGAACACTGGTGTCCGAATACCTGCCCGGCATGTCGGCCAACCCCGCGTACTTTACCGTGCGCAACCGCATAATTGCCGCCATGTGCCAGGGCACGCTTGTCGTGCAGGCGCCTAAGCGCTCGGGCGCGCTCAATACCGCGTCATACGCACTAAGTTGCGGGCGCGATGTGTACGTCGTGCCCGGCTCAATACTCGATGCGAAGTTCGCGGGGTCGAACGCGCTTTTGCGCGATGGCGCTGCGCCGGCGCTTTGCCCGCGCGATGTAATGGAACCGCTGGGCTTTGTAATGCGTCAATCAGAAGGCGCGCGTCCCAAGCGAAAACGCGAAAGCGCGCCCTTGTCCGATGACGAATTGAGCGTTGTAAGACTCCTGCGCGAAAACGAATATTCATTCGATGAGATAACCGCGCAGACCGACTTTGACGCCGCCAGGCTAAATTCGGTATTGACAATGCTGAAAATAAAGGGAATAATAGATGAAACTACGGGTAAGCATTATAGGATAAGCGGTGAAGCGACTTTTTAAAGCTCAACCGCGCTGTTTAACATAAATTTGGAGGTCGGCTAATGACTAATAAGCTGGTAATAGTGGAGTCCCCGGCAAAGGCGCGCACGATAAGCAAGTTCCTGGGCAGGGGCTACAAGGTCGAGGCATCCAACGGTCACGTACGCGATTTGCCTAAGTCGCAGATGGGCGTGGATGTGGACAACAATTTCGAACCCCGCTACATTACAATAAGGGGCAGGGGAGAGATACTCGACCGCATACGCAAGGATGCGCGCTCGGCGGGCAAAATATACCTGGCGACAGACCCTGATCGCGAGGGCGAGGCCATTTCATGGCATTTGGCAAATGTGCTGGGCATAGACGCGTCACAGGCCTGCCGGGTTGAATTTCACGAGATAACCAGCAAGGCAGTCAAAAGCGCGATAAAGGTCGCGCGCCCGATTGATATGGATCTGGTAAACGCGCAGCAGGCGCGCCGCGTGCTGGACAGGCTCGTGGGCTATAAGATAAGCCCGCTGCTTTGGCAGAAGGTCAAAAAGGGACTTTCCGCCGGACGCGTGCAGTCGGTCGCCACGCGCATGATATGCGACCGCGAGCGCGAGATAGACGAATTCGAACCCGAAGAGTATTGGGTATTGAGCGGTAAATTCCACTGCGCGGGCGTTGAAATAGGCGCAAAGCTGGTGTCTATAAACGGCGATACCACTTCTCCCGCCAACCGCGAGGCCGCCGAAAACGCCCTTGAAATAATTCGCGCGCAGCAATACGCCGTAAGCGCGGTGCGCAAGGGCGAAAAGCGCAAAAACCCCACCGCGCCCTTCACCACGTCCAACATGCAGCAGGAGGCATCGCGCAAGCTGGGCTTTACCACGCAAAAGACGATGCAGATCGCTCAGCAGCTCTACGAGGGCGTTGACATAGCCGGCGAGGGCACTCAGGGTCTTATCAGCTACATACGTACCGACTCCACGCGCGTATCCGACGAGGCAGTGGCGGCAGTGCGCGAGCTGATAGGCGAAAAGTACGGCAGCGCCTACCTGCCCGAAACGCCCAATGTGTATAAGTCGCGCAAGACCGCGCAGGACGCGCATGAGGCCATTCGTCCAACCGACGTTACCCGCGCGCCCGACGCTATAAAGGAATCATTGACGCGCGATCAGTATAAGCTGTATAAGCTGATCTATTCGCGCTTTATATCCAGCCAGATGACCCCGGCGGTATACGATACATTGTCGGTCGACATAACCGGAGGTCCTGTTGTAATGCGCTTTACCGGCACGCGCAAGAAGTTCGCCGGCTTCACCGCGGTATACGAGGAATCGGTGGATGACGAGGTCGAGGAGAAGGATGTACGCCTGCCCGACATAACCGAGGGCATGGCCATGACGCTCACCGACGCGGCGGGAGATCAGCGCTTCACTCAGCCGCCGCCACGCTATACCGAGGCATCGCTGGTGCGCGAGCTGGAGGAAAAGGGCATAGGTCGCCCCAGCACATACGCGCCCACGATAACCACGATAATCGCGCGCGGCTACATTGCGCGTGAAAATAAGCGCCTTATACCCACCGAGCTGGGCACAATAGTCACCGACATAATGAAGCAGTACTTCTCCGACATCGTCGACATAACCTTCACCGCCAATATGGAGGAGGAGCTGGACGAGGTCGAAGAGGGCAAGATGGACTGGCATAATGTCGTGAGCGAGTTCTACGGCCCGTTTAAGGAGACTCTTGAGAACGCCGAGCGCAATATGGAAAAGGTGCAGATCGTCGACCAGGTATCCGATGTCAAGTGCGACAAGTGCGGCGCAATGATGGTGTACAAGATGGGACGCTTCGGCAAGTTCCTTGCCTGCCCCAACTTCCCCGAGTGCCGCAATACGAAGGCACTGCTAAAGGAAATCGACGCGCCCTGCCCCAAGTGCGGCGGAAAGCTGCTTGAGCGCATAAGCCATAAGGGACGCAAGTTCTACGGGTGCGAGCACTATCCCGAATGCGACTTCGTGTCGTGGGACATGCCCGTGCGCGAGCGTTGCCCGATATGCGGCGGCACAATGGTCTTAAAGCGCGGGCGCAAGGGCGTAATGGCGCACGTATGCACCAACGAAACCTGCCGCCATCGCGTGGAGCTGGCCGCTCCCGAAAATGAGGACGGCGCTGAATAAGACTTCAATATATTGTCAAAATAAATTATCGTACAATACGCTGAAAGATGGAATGTATGACTAAATCTGCTGTTACAATAATCGGCGCGGGTCTTGCCGGAAGCGAAGCCGCATGGCAGCTCATAAAGCGCGGCATACCCGTGCACCTTATCGAAATGAAGCCCACCAAGTTTTCTCCGGCGCATAAGTCCGAAGGCTTTGCCGAATTGGTATGCTCAAATTCACTGAGAAGCGACCGCCTAAGCAATGCCGTGGGCGTGCTCAAGGCCGAAATGCGCGCGCTGGATTCGCTCATAATGAGCGCCGCGGACTATGCAAAGGTGCCCGCGGGCGGCGCGCTTGCCGTGGACAGAAACATGTTTTCGGGCTACATAACCGATAAGCTTACTTCTTCACCCCTGTGCGAGGTCGAGCGAAAAGAAGTTACCGAAATACCGCAGGGTCCGTGCATAATCGCATCCGGACCGCTGACCAGCGACGCACTAAGCGCAAGCATTGCCGCACTGCCCGGCGTAAGCCAGCTCAACTTCTACGATGCGGCTGCGCCCGTTGTGTTCGCGGAATCGCTGGACATGGATAAGGTGTTCCGCCAGTCGCGCTATGACCGCGGCGATGACTACCTCAATTGCCCGATGACGCGCGAGGAGTACGACGCGTTCTACGATGCGCTGACGCATGCCGAGCTTGCGCCGCTGCACGGCTTTGACGAGCGCCCGCTGGACAAGACTGCCAACGTGTTTGAAGGCTGCCTTGCGGTCGAGATATTGGCATCGCGCGGCTATGATACGCTGTGCTACGGACCGCTCAAGCCCGTGGGACTCAAAGATCCGCGCACGGGCAAGGAGCCTTTTGCCGTGGTTCAACTCAGGCAGGACGATGCGGCGGGCACGCTTTATAACCTTGTGGGCTTTCAGACCCGGCTTAAGTTCGGCGAGCAAAAGCGCGTGTTCGGCATGATACCCGGACTTGAGCATGCCGAGTTTGCGCGCTACGGCGTAATGCACCGCAATACTTACCTCAATTCGCCGGGATTTTTGAACGAGCACTATCAGTGCATAGGCAGGGAAGACCTATTCTTCGCCGGTCAAATGACGGGCGTAGAGGGCTATGTCGAATCGGCGGGCTCGGGACTTATGGCAGGTCTGTGCATGGCGCGCCTGATTAAGGGAGAAGCGCCCATCGACTTTACCGATCGCACCGCGATAGGCGCGATGGGTCGATACATTGCCACGCCCAACCGCGACTTCCAGCCCATGAATGCCAACTTCGGACTTATGGCGCCGCTTGAAAAGCGCATACGTTCTAAGAAAGAGCGGTATGAGGCGATAGGAGAGCGCGCGCTTGAGACTATAGAACAAATTAAGCATGACTATATGCAGGAGGAATCAACTTGAAACTCGAAGGAACAACGATATGCGCCGTCAGCCGCAACGGTGAGATTGCCATAGCCGGCGACGGTCAGGTTACAATGGGTGAAAAGGTCATAATGAAGGCCACTGCGCGCAAGGTGCGCCGCATATACCACGATAAGGTGGTTATGGGCTTTGCCGGTTCTGTGGCGGATGCGTTTGCGCTGAGCGAAATGCTGGAGGAAAAGCTGACGCAGTACTCGGGCAATCTGCAGCGCGCGGCGGTCGAGCTTGCAATGACCTGGCGCGGCACGCAGAGCATGCGCCAATTGGAGGCAATGCTATTGTGCGCCGATAAGGAGAACCTGCTCGTCGTATCGGGCACGGGCGAGGTTATCGAGCCGGACGGCGGCGTGGTCGCGATAGGTTCGGGCGGAAACTACGCACTTGCCGCGGCACGCGCGCTTATCGAAAATACCGATCTGTCCGCTGCCGAAATCGCCGAAAAGGCGCTGCACATCGCCGCGTCCATTTGCGTGTACACCAACGACAATATCATAGTCGAGCGCGTTTGATCGCTAAGGAGAAAGTAAATGAATAAGCTTACGCCGCGCGAGATAGTGCGCGAACTGGATAGATACATAATAGGTCAGGACGAGGCCAAAAAGGCCGTTGCGGTCGCACTGCGCAACCGCTACCGCAGGGCAATGCTGCCGCGCGAGATACGCGACGAGGTAACGCCCAAGAACATACTGATGATGGGACCTACCGGCGTAGGTAAGACCGAGATCGCACGCCGCCTGGCAAAGCTGGTCGATGCGCCGTTTGTCAAGGTCGAGGCGACTAAGTTCACCGAGGTCGGCTATGTGGGTCGCGATGTCGATTCGATAATACGCGATCTGGTCGAGGCCGCAATACGCGTGGCTAAGGAAAAGCAGTCCGAGCTGGTGCACGATAAGGCTGAGGCAAACGCAGAAGAGCGCCTGGTCGAATTGATTGTGCGCCCGCAAAAGAAGCCCACTAACCCGATTGATATACTTCTGGGTACTAAGCCCAAGGAGCCCGAAAGCACGCCCGAAGAGAAGCAGAAGCTAAGCAGCAAGCGCGATGAAGTACTGCGCAAGCTGCGCGCGGGCGAACTGGAAAAGGAGCTTGTCGAGGTCGAAGTCGAGGAGTTCCAGCCCAAGAGCGAGATACCCGGCACCGACGTCAACATGAGCGACATGTTGGGTCAGATACTGCCTAAGAAGACCAAGCTGCGCAAGGTCGAGGTCAGCGAGGCACGCCGCATACTGGTAGCCGAAGAGGAACAGAACCTTATCGACATGGATTCCGTGTACCGCGAGGCCATCGAGCGCGCCGAGCAGGACGGCATAGTCTTCCTTGACGAGATAGACAAGATCGCCGGACGCAACTCCAATAGCAGCTCACCCGATGTATCCCGCGAGGGCGTGCAGCGCGACATACTGCCGCTGGTCGAGGGCAGCACCGTGTCCACCAAGTACGGTCCGGTCAAGACCGATCACATACTCTTTATGGCTGCGGGCGCATTCCACGTATCCAAGGTGTCCGACCTGATACCCGAACTGCAGGGACGCTTCCCGGTGCGCGTGGAGCTTAAGCCGCTGACCCAGGAGGATTACCGCCGCATACTGACTCAGCCCGAAAACGCGCTTATACGCCAGTATCAGGCGCTTTTGAGCGTGGATAACATAAAGCTGGTGTTCGAGGACGATGCACTGGATAAGCTGAGTGAGCTGGCGTACGCCGCAAACGAGACCAATGAGAACATAGGCGCGCGTAGACTCCATACCCTAATGGAAGGCCTGCTGCAGGAGATTTCCTACTACGCCGATGGCAGCGAGGCGGGCGGCGAGCCCATAGAGGTGCGCGTGAACGCCGAATACGTGATGAAGCACTTGCCCGAGATATCGATAGGCAAGGATTTGCATAAGTACATACTGTGATGGGGATAGCCGTTAGCTGTTAGCGGTTAGCTGTTAGCTTGAGTTAGTGTGCGGGCGAGGGTTAGTGACTAGTAGGCGAGTGACTAGTTTGAGTTAGTGTGAGGGGTTACGGGGGACTAGGGAACAGGGATTAGGGAATAGTCTGAGTTAGAGTGAAGAGCTACACCGTAACCAAGCCCATGCCTCGCCTGAAAGGAGAGGTGCCCGCCACAGCGGGCGGAGAGGTCACGTTCTCCAAACGCTGCGCCCCCAATCACGCCCCTTCTCGTGCCCGCTCTAATATATGGCGGGCGCGAGCCGGATGGCGGGTTAGTGACTAGTGAATAGTAGGC
>CAYTOU010000100.1:0-8876 GCA_964439295.1 uncultured Oscillospiraceae bacterium | reverse complement strand
ATTGAATATTAGTTCTGAAAAGTACCTTGCACACTAACTTAAGCTAACAGCTAACGGCTAACAGCTCTTCCCATATATGGTGGGGCGTGAACTGCACTGCCGAATTTGCTCTGAGCCGTTTAAGCGGGTTCGGCGGTGAACATCCGCGGGGGAAAATTCATACACGAATCCCATCCCATTCGCGGAGACCCGAAACGCCAAAGATAACATTGCGCGGTGAGTGATAAACATCCGAAATAAAAAAACGCCGCTGGCTCATGGCGAAACCAGCGACGAAAGAATACAAATGTAACTTCCAATATATGATCGTTCCCTTGCCTGCTCACAGCAACCAATCATCAGAAAGGCCGCAGGCAAAAGGCTTTTCTTTGCAGCTTTCTTTTCTCCAGAAAAGAAAGCGCGTTCCCCTCGTTCCCCTGCTTACAGCTCGATTTCCTTGTGCTCCTCGGCGGACTTGTAGAGCATTTCCATCAGCTCGCTGGTCTTGATAGCGTGGTCGATGGACGCGCGGGTCTTGATCTTGCGCGGAGCGTTGGTCAGGAAGTCGCGAACCTCGCGGGAGTACATGTCAGTGTAGGTGTAATCGAACTTGGTTTCGGTCAGCATGCCGTTGAGCGTGGAGTAGAACTTGAAGTCCTTGCCGTACTGTAGACGTATGCCGCCCTTGTCGCCGATAAAGTCGATGTAGGTGTCGGACTCGCCGATGTTCTGCGCCCATGCGCCTTCCAAAGTGATGGTGGAAATCTTGCCCTGATCCTCAAGGCGCGCCATACCGGTTACATACTCTTCTACATCGTATGTGCCGTTGCTGATGCGCGGACCCGCCCACATGGCCTTGCATACATAGCCGTCTATGTCGCGACCCAGGACAGAATAGGTCTCGGCGGATACGCTCTTCAGCTTGCGATCACCCATGCAGTAGAATATCAGGTCAAGGTAGTGTACGCCCCAGTCGATAAGTACGCCGCCGCCCGATTCGGACTTGGTCGTGAAAGGTCCGCCCAGACCGGGTATGGAGCGATGCGCACGGAAGGAGCAGAATACATGGTATATGTCGCCCAGAGCGCCCTGCTCGATCATGTCGTGAATCTTCATGACGGAGTCGTGGAAGCGGTTGCAAACACCTATGGATAGTATGTTGCCGGTTTCGTCGGCAGCCTTTTTCATTTCGAGTGCCTTTTCAAGGTTTATAGCCGCGGGCTTCTCGGATAGAACCTGAGCGCCCGACTTCAAAAAGTCGATTGCTATCGGAGCATGTGCGCCGTTGGGAGTGCAGACGGACACGCAATCAACCTTGCCCAGTATGTCGTGATAATCCTCGACAACCTCGGGCATAACGGTTTCGCCGTAACGCTTGGCGATCTCGGCGGAATATACGCCCGCCAGCTTCTTTGCACGCTCGGGTATAATGTCGCAGTAATACTTGACTTCGCCGATATCAAATGCGTCCAGATACGCCGGGGTGTGCGCATTGGTAGCAATGCGGCCGCAACCTATGATGGCAACCTTAAGCTTGCTCATTGTAAGTCTCCTCCTAAGTAGCTTTGTATTAGCCGATATTATGAGCTATTCGACACGTAATCGAATTTTCCTGCTTTTTACAAAAAAGACAGCTAAACAATATGCATGTGGCTTCTATTTTGTACTCGGTGTGACAAAACACGGAAAATGTCCGACTTTGATACATATTCGAATGTGCGTCTGTTTCATTAAACGAAAACCGGCGCTATAATTGCCCATTGCAAAATACTGTGGGCATGTGAAGGAGGCTGCGGATTATGTGACTTTTCCCCCTCTACCGATTAAATATGTGTAACTCGGTTTTTCGTTAACGTGTGTTTAACATCAATGATAATGTTTTGTCCATTTGGCATTTTGCACCTATTCAGTAAATCTATACTTATTCAAACTTGCTCAGTTTTGGCGGGAAATATTTAAAAATTGCGTGATTTTTTACTTAGACTATGTTATACTAATTTCATGAGCTGCGGGAGTAAAATTGCGTAGCTTGATTACATAAGTCATTCACGCATGCAAATCCGCCTTGAGCGGATATATGCGAATTGAAAGGAAGGATTGAACTGTGGCAAAACTGGCAAAGACCTTCCGGGGCGGCATTCACCCGCATGAGTTCGGCAAGGGCAAAGCAGCCACAAATGCACAGCCCGTACGGACCGCGAAGGTGCCCGCGCGCGTTGCGATATCCATGTCGCAGCACGTAGGCGCGCCCTGTACACCACTTGTCAAACCCGGCGAACATGTGCTGATGGGGCAAAAAGTCGGCGATCCCATCGGCTTCATGGGTGCGCCCGTACACTCCAGTGTGTCCGGCACGGTCAAGGCAATCGAGCCGCGCATGTTGGCCAACGGCGTCAGCGTACAGGCTATCATAATCGAAAACGACTTTAAGGACGAGTGGGATCCCACACTGGTGCCGCCCGAAAATCCGGATGGTATGACGGCGCAGGAGCTCATCGATTATATGCGCAAATGCGGTATAGTCGGCTTGGGCGGCGCGGCATTCCCGACATCGATAAAGCTCAGTCCGCCCAAAGAGGATCACATAGACTACCTGATACTCAACGGCGCGGAATGTGAGCCATTTTTGACATGCGATCACCGCAAGATGCTGGAAGACCCGAAGGGCATTGTCGATGGACTCAAGTACGCAATGCGCGCATCGGGCGCGGATCACGGCATAATCGCAATCGAGGAAAACAAGCCCGACGCAATCGAGGCCATGCAAAAGGCGACAGAAGGCACGCCCTTTACCGTGCAGCCGCTTGAGGTCAAGTACCCGCAGGGCGGCGAAAAGCAGCTGGTGCTGGCAGTGACCGGTCGTCAAGTGCCCTCGGGCAAGCTGCCCAAGGACGCGGGCTGCATAGTCATGAACGTATCCACTGCCGCGGCGATTAACGATGCCCTGACCACGGGCAAGCCCATGGTCGAGCGCACGGTAACGATAACCGGTGATGTGCCCAATCCGTCCAACCTGCGCGCACGCATAGGCACGTCGATAGGCGAGCTTATTGACGAATGCGGTGGCATGCCAGACGACACGCTAAAGGTCATATCGGGCGGACCCATGATGGGTCAGGCGCTCAGCCGTCCCGAAACGCCCATAGTCAAGGCGACCGGCGGCGTGCTGCTCATTAATCGCGCACACGCATCCAAGACACCCGAAAGCGCGTGCATACGCTGCGGTAGCTGCGTGGAGGCCTGTCCCATGCACCTGATGCCGCTGCGTCTAAACGAGCTTATAATGCACAACAGGTTTGATCAGGCTGCCGACATGAATGCGCTGGACTGCATCGAATGCGGTTCGTGTTCATACGTCTGTCCCGCCAAGCGCGAGTTGGCGCTGTCCATACGCATGGGCAAACGCGAAATACAACGTCGCCGCATGGCGCATAAGTAATAAGGAGGCGCGCGCATGGAAAACATAATCGTCACTTCGGCGCCGCACATACGCTCACCGCGCACAACACGGAGCATAATGCTGGACGTGTGCATCGCACTTGTTCCGTCCGGCATCGCGGCGGTAATCATATTCGGCTGGCGTGCGCTGCTGCTGATAATCGCGTCGGTACTCGCATCGGTTGCGGCTGAGGCGGCCTGTCAGCGGCTTATGCATAAGCGCATTACAATAAGCGACTGTTCGGCAATAGTCACCGGCATGCTGGTGGCGTACAATGTACCCGTTTCGGCACCCGTATGGCTGCCCATGATAGGATCGGTATTTGCGATAGTGATCGTCAAGCAGTTCTTTGGCGGTCTGGGCAAGAACTTCATGAACCCGGCAATGGCCGCGCGCGCATTCATGCTGGCCAGCTGGATGGGACTTATGGCGGGCACGGCATTCACCGCACCCACCAACTACGCATACGACGCGTATACCGGCGCAACGCCCTTGGTAAGTGCCGATACATCGACCTATTCATTGGGTCAGCTGTTTATAGGCAATATACCCGGATGCTTAGGCGAAGTGTGTAAGCTGGCACTGCTTCTGGGCGCCGCGTATCTGCTGATACGCCGCGTAATATCGTGGCGCATACCGGCGGCGATGCTGGGCACCGCGTTTATATGCTTCCTGATAAACAGCGGATCTCTTTATTCCGAGAGCGTAACGTGCGCGCTGTACCAGATGCTTTCGGGCGGACTGATACTGGCGGCCTTCTTCATGGCGACCGACTATGCATCGTCCCCCGTGACGCCCGTAGGTCAAATCATATACGGCGTTGGCTGCGGACTTATGGTATTCATAATACGCATGTTCAACTCCACCTACCCCGAAGGCTGCACATACGCGATACTGTTTATGAACCTGCTCACTCCGCTGATAGACCGCTGGACTGCGCCCAGAGTATACGGGAGGGTGAAGAAAAATGCGTGAACTTGGTCAGCTTTCACTTAAGCTGCTCGCCTTTTCGCTGGTAGCGGGACTACTCCTTGCGCTGACCAACGCGATAACCGAGGAGCCCATCGCACAGCAGCAGGCACAGCAGGCAAATGCATCGCGCTACGCCGTAATGTCGGGCGCGGATACGTTCGAAGAGGTCGAAACAGACGAGTCGTACACACAAGCCGCCCCGTCGCTCACCGCGATATACCGCGCGTACAGTGGCGATACGCCCATGGGATATACGCTCAATATGGCGCCCGCCGGTTACAAAGGCGAAATCGATATAACCGTGGGCATATCCGACGATGGCGCTATTACCGGCGTAACCGTGGACAGCCAGAGCGAAACTCAGGGCGTAGGTTCTAAGATAACCGGTAAGGATTTCCTGCGTCAGTTCACCGGTGAAGCGGCATCCGCCGAGGATCTCGAAAACGACATCGATACCATAACCGGCGCTACCGTATCGTCCAAGACTGTCAAAAATGCGGTCAAGACCGCCGCAGTGCTGAGTGAAACCGTGCTGGGCATTGAGCCGCACTACGCCACTCCCCTCGCGGCCGAGGACGAATACCGCGTGAATACGTTGCCCGGCGCTAGCGGATTTGATTCGCTTGAGCTGGTAAGCTTCCTGGGCGATTACGACATGATAAGCGGCATTAAGACCGCCTATTCGGGTTCCAACATAATCGGCTATTCGTTTGACATAAGCATCAACATAGGCAATCTGGATAGGACGCTGACAATGGGCATATCCAATGCGCAGAGCGCGATAACCGGACTCTGTGTCGTGGATGAGAGCGACATGACGAGCGAAGAAAGCGCGTACTATGCACAGTTTGCGGGACTCGCGCTGACCGATGAAGCGCTTGACGGCGTAAAGGCAATGGAATCGGATGCAAATCTCTCCGGCGAAATGCTGCGCGGCGTAAAGCAGGCAGTCGCCTTCTATAACCAGTATCTTGCCGGCGGCGCTGCAGAGGATGATACAGCTGATACTGACACCGAAGAGACCTCTTCTGTATCGATTGACAATGCCGATGCTCTTATCGACATAAGCGACCGCATGGCGGGCAGTGAAGATGCATATACGCTCATCGAAAAGGTCGAGCAGGCCGAGGCGAACGGCGAAGTAATCGGCTATCGCTTTACGGTGACTGTAAATGACGTCGCGTCCGCGCTGACCATAGACGTAGTCGAAGGGCGCATGGATGCCTTTAGCTATGCCGGTAATGACGCAGCGGCGCAGGAAGCGCTGAACGCGATGTGCGGCACGCTGCTTTTGCCCGACGACATAGCCGCCGCAATAGAAAGTGTGCAGCTTGATGAAAGCATAGCAAGCGGCATAAACCAGTGTGCGGCATTCTATGACGCTTACATTTCCGGAGAGGAGGCAGCGGCATAATGGACATAAAAAAGCTCAAGGGCATAGTATTCAACGGCATAGTGACCGAAAACCCGACATTCCGTCTGGTGCTGGGCATGTGTCCCACGCTTGCCATAACCACATCTGTTACCAACGGTCTGGGCATGGGCTTTGCTGCGACATTCGTGCTGATATGCTCTAACTTGGTAATATCGCTCATGCGCAACATCATACCCGAAAAGATACGTATACCCGCCTTCATAGTGGTCATCGCGACATTCGTTACGATTGTGCAGCTGCTTTTGCAGGCGTTCATACCCTCGCTATACGATTCATTGGGCGTATTCATACCGCTGATAGTCGTCAACTGCATTATATTCGCGCGCGCCGAGTCGTTCGCGTTTAAGAATCCCCCGCTGGAGAGCGCGTGCGACGGTCTGGGCATGGGTCTGGGCTTCACATGGGCAATAACCCTTCTCTCCGCGATACGCGAATTGCTGGGCAGCGGCACATTTGCCGGCATACAGGTAATGCCTTCGGGCTATCAGCCCGTGACGATTCTCACGCAGGCGCCCGGCGGATTCATAATGCTGGGACTGCTCATGATAGTCATGAACGCGCTGTTCAAGGCATACGACCGCCACAGGGCGAGCAAGGAGGGATAGTATGAACATACTTCTGCTGCTTGTCAGCTCGGTACTGGTCAACAACTTCGTGATGGTCAAATTCATGGGGTGCTGTCCTTTCCTGGGCGTCAGCAAAAAGGTTGATACCGCGTTGGGCATGGGCATGGCGGTTACGTTCGTAATGGCCGTGGCATCCCTGGCGACTTACATAGTGCAAAAGTACCTGCTGGATCCGTTTAATCTGGGGTACATGCAGACGATAGCTTTCATATTGGTAATAGCGGTGCTGGTTCAGATAATCGAGATGGTCATACGCCGCATATCTCCGCCGCTATATCAGGCGCTGGGCGTATACCTGCCGCTGATAACCACCAACTGCGCGGTGCTGGGCGTGACTGTGCTTAACATACAGTCCGACTACAACCTTATCGAATCCGTAGTGAGCGGCGCAGGCGGCGGCCTAGGCTTCATGCTGTCGATAGTGCTCTTCGCCGGTATACGCGAGAGGCTGGAGACCGCGGACATGCCCGCATGGCTGGACGGCTTCCCGGGCGCACTGATAACGGCGGGACTTATGGCAATAGCATTCTTGGGCTTCAACGGCATGATTAAATAGGAGGAGTGCGAATATGCAGATACTGATAGCTGCTGGTATACTGGGTGCTTTGGGCCTGGTATTTGGCGCGATTATATTTGTCGCCTCCA
Source organism: uncultured Oscillospiraceae bacterium (assembly GCA_964439295.1). GTDB lineage: Bacteria > Bacillota > Clostridia > Christensenellales > Aristaeellaceae > Fimadaptatus. The sequence goes on along the minus strand of CAYTOU010000100.1, from coordinate 1,780 downwards.
AGTACTTGAGCGTGCCCACCGATCCCAAGCGTGACGCCGTGCGCGAATGTCTGCCCGGCGCAAACTGCGGCGGATGCGGATTCGCCGGATGCGATAACTATGCCGATGCGGTCGCCGCCGGCACTGCCGCGCCCAATCTCTGCTCGGTAGGCGGCGAACCCGTGGCGAACAAAATTTCCGAGATAGTCGGCGTTAAGGCCGAGAAGACCGAAAAGCTGGTCGCAACGGTAATATGCCGCGGCTCCAGCGAGCGTTGCCACGTCAAGTTCAACTACGAGGGCATACATGACTGCCGCGCTGCCGCACTGGTAGGCGGCGGCGACAAGGCGTGCAAGTTCGCATGCCTGGGTCTGGGCACATGCGAAGAGGTTTGCCCCTTCGGTGCGATACACATAAACGATAAGCGCCTGGCTGTTGTCGATGTGGACAAGTGCCGCGGCTGCCATAAGTGCGTGGACGCCTGTCCGCGCGGCGTGCTCAGGATGGAGCCGGTCAGCTACCCCGTGCGTCGCGTATGCTCGGCAATGGAAAAGGGCAAGGTCGTGCGCGATGCGTGCTCGGCGGGCTGCATAAGCTGCGGCAAGTGCGTGCGCGTATGTAAGTTCGGCGCGCTCGAAATGAAGGACAACTTGCCTCAGATAGACCACGACAAGTGCGTGGGTTGCATGAGCTGTGCGGACGCATGCCCCACCGGTGCTATACGCGCCAACGAGGCATTCAGGCGCATGGCCATACTGGATACCAAGCTCTGCGACGGCTGCGACGAGTGCCGCAAGGTATGTCAGTTCAGCGCCATACAGGGTGAAGAAGGCCAGATGCACAACGTAATCAGCTGGGACTGCAACGGCTGCGGCAAGTGTGCCGAGGTTTGCCCCAAGCATGCGCTTGAGATGATACCCACGGTAAAGCATTCCCACATAGAGCCCGTCAAGCATAGCGCACAATAGGCTCACACAATCGAATCAGACAATCGGGCGGCATAGCGATTTATGCCGCCCACTTTATTACAGAGGTGAAAAAAACATGGGCAGCAATTTTTTCGCGTACATATCGCGCATGAAGCTGATACGCAGATGGGGACTTATGCGCAATACGCAGCCGGAAAACGATATGGAGCACTCCATGCAGGTGGTCATGCTGGCGCACGGCATGGGCGTTATAGCCAATCGGCGCTTTGGGCAAAATGTCGATCTAGGCAAGATCGCGCTGATAGCCGCGTATCACGATGCCACCGAGGTAATCACCGGCGATATGGCAACGCCTATAAAGTACTTCAGCCCGGATATACGCCGCGCATACGGCGATATAGAGGACATTGCGTGCGAAAAGCTGCTCAACATGCTGCCCGATGATCTAAAGGGCGACATATCTCCCCTATTCAGTCCCGATAAGCAATCGCGCGAATACCGCATAGTAAAAGCCGCCGACAAGTTAAGCGCGTACATAAAATGCGTAGAGGAAATAAAGGCGGGCAATGCCGAATTTTCGCAAGCACTGAAAACAATATCCGATCAGCTAAATGCAATCGATCTACCCGAGCTACACGAATTCATAAAAGAATTCGGCAAAGGCTTCGAAATGTCGCTTGATGAGCTGAACTAAGCAAAGCCGCCAACTCAAAATAAGATGGGAAACGTGTTCTTTCTTTTAGGGAAAAGAAAGAACCAAAGAAAACCGATCTGCCGTTCTGATGCTGCGTTGCTGTAAGCGTGGAGAAGAGAACGAATATATATTGGAAGTTGCTTTATATGATTCAAGCCGCTTGACTCGCCATGAGCCA
>CAYTOU010000099.1:0-8903 GCA_964439295.1 uncultured Oscillospiraceae bacterium | reverse complement strand
TCAAGAAAAATCCACTCGAACTTGCAGCTTTCCCTTTTAGAAACACACTCTAATAATTGCGCCGCAAAAAAGCCCCAAAGCAACATAAAAAGCCCGCGCACTGCGGGCTTTTATAAATGCGTATACGGTCTTCGGGACTTACATTATTCGTCCGGGTTTTCTTCTTCGTCATCGTGCGACTCGGAATCCTCATTATCGGACTGTGACTGCGGCTGTGCTTCGTCAGGCGTAATGTGCTCGACCTTTAGCTCAAGCACATGGCGCTTATCGGCCTTGGTTACGGTTATGCGGCTGGAATCGAATATGAACGCGCTGCCCGCCTGGGGGATAAAGCCCAACTGCTCTATTGCCCAGCCGCCCGCGGTTACCGAATCGGTATCCTCGGGCACATCGCCCCAGTCGAAATGCTCGAACAGGTCTTCCAGGTTTGCACCGGCGTTGACCAGAGTGCTTCCGTCTTCCTGCGGCATGAAGAACTCTATTACCTCGTCGTGCTCGTCCCAGATTTCGCCGACAAGCTCCTCTATTACGTCTTCCAACGTGACCAGACCCAATGTTCCGCCGAATTCGTCCAGCACTATCGCCATGTGCAGCTTTTCCAGCTGCAACCTGCGCATAAGCGCCGATATCTTAAGTCCGCCCTGTACATACAGCACGCGTCCCAACTCGCGGCTCAGTTCAAAGTTGCCCTTGACCTGGCTGGAATAGAAGTCGCGCTCGTGCAGTACGCCGATGATATTGTCGATTGAGTCCTGATATACGGGCAGGCGTGAATAACCCGTTTCGTCGTATATGCGCGCGATCTCCTCGGGCGTGGCGGTGTCCTCTATCGCGCTTATGTCCACGCGCGGGGTCAGTATCTCGGACACGTCGCGGTCGTGAAACTCGATTGCGTTGCGTATGAGCGCGCTTTCGTGCTCGTCAATGCCGCCGTCGTCCTCGGCCTCGTCCACGTATGTCATCAGCTCGTCTTCGGTAATGGCGCGCTCCTGACCGTCGCGGTGGGGGAATAGCTTGCTTATGCCGCTCTTAATCAGCATGAACAGCTTGCTTATAGGTAGCAGTATCTTCATAAGTACTGCCATAATGGGCGCCGAGAACGCGGCAAAGCGCTCCGGGTTCTCCTTGGCCAGCGACTTGGGCGTGATTTCGCCGAATGTCAATACCAGTATGGTCATGACAACGGTGCTCACGGTCGCGCCGCCGTTGCCAATGAAATATGTAAACAGCACCGTGGCTATTGACGTACAGGAGATGTTCACTATGTTATTGCCCACCAGTATGCTGCTTAGTAGCTCGTCATACCGATCGGCCAGCGATATTATCAGTTGCGACTTCTTGTCGCCGGCATCGGCCTGCGACTTGACGCGTATGCGGTTGAGCGAAGAAAATGCGGTTTCGGTTGCGGAGAAGTAGGCGCTCATAACTATAAGTATAACTATAGCCGTGATCATTAAGCCAACGTTCATAAAAGAAAAATTCACACTCCTAATTTGTCGTAAGTAGCTTGCGTCAGGTCCGCATCTTTTCAAATACGGACACTTAAATGAACGCAAAAAAAGCGTGCAAGGTGATAGACGCTATTTTAAAGCGTCACCGCCCGCATGCTTAAATATACTGAATATATAGCGTACACATGATCGGTAAGGTTCAGGTACGTCGTCCACAATACCACTCCTCAAAATTTATATCACCTATTCTAGCATATATCCCGCCGTAATGCAAGTGCTTTATGCAAAAATAAGCTGTAAGCCGGTCGGTAGCGTCTTTACGGCGATGCCGGCAGATCGTTAGGGCGGGGGATTGCGCCCAAAGGCAGCGTCGTAGTGTATATCTCTTCGTTAACCGTCATCGCGGCGGGTGTCGAAAGCCCCTGCACGTATTCGCGCGGCGAAACGCCCACGTTCTTCTTGAACGCCTTGTAGAAGCACGAATAGTCGGAAAATCCGCACTTGAGCGCGACCTCGTTTGCGTTTCCGCCTTCCTTGAGCATTGCCTTTGCCAGTATAATGCGCTTTACCAATATGTACTGATGCAGCGACATATCGGTTATCTGTTTGAACTTGTGCATCATGTGGTACTTGCTCATATAAAACTTGGCGGCCAACTCGTCTGTATCGATATCGTCCAGAAAATGCAGGCGCACGTATTTGAGCAGATTATCTATCTCGGCGGGCATCTCGTTTTGCGCGCCGACCTGCTTTTGCGTCAGCTCCTGACACAGCGTGGCTATCAGTACGGTTATTGTGCCGCGGCGAATCAGCTCGGAAGCGGGGGAAGGGTTGTTGTTCGCGGTGATAATGTTGTCGATACACTGCTTGCACTGCTCGAACAGCTCATCACTCAGATGGAAATGCAACATTCCGCGCTGAGCCAGATTTTCGAATAGCTGCGCCACATTGTATTGCTCCATGGTCATCGCCTTAAGGAAATTACGCTTTGCATAAAAGTACATGCGCTCGTACTCTACGGTATCGTCGTCCATCAAATAGTGGTGCATTACATCCGGCGGGAAAATGACCATATCGCCCGGCGTCATTGTAAAGATACTTTCCTCGACTACTATGCGCACTCTGCCTCTTATATAGAAGTATACCTCATAGCTTTCGTGTGCGTGGAATATTGACATTTTTTGCCCGATATCACACTTATGATAGGCATCGAACATCATGTCCTGCTTCATTTCGTATGAATAATTTGATACGGGAATCTTGTTCATAATGCGATGCTCCTTTGTATGTGACAGCATATGCGCCCAAAGTCAGCGGCAAATAAACCACTTTTTAATACTTTGAGGGCATGCAAGTACTTTATCGCCCTAATGTTAACGATAACAGTATATCGCAAGTTTTGCAATGTTTCAAGCGAGCTTCAAGCAAGTTTTGCAATTGTTTACATTGTGTTGATGTACTATTATATAGAAAAGCGACACACCGAACAATAAACCTACTGATTGTAGCGTTTAATGAATAAAGCAACGTATAACTTAACTCTAAGGAGGAATGACCGGTGACAACACAACAACAGACCCCGTACAAGAAGCCAAACGCGTTCATACGCGGCTTCAGAAAGTACAAATATCTTTACGCGATGCTTATATTCCCGTTCGCAGTGTATATTGTCTTCCGGTATGCGCCGCTGACGGGTCTGCAGGTGGCGTTCAAGGACTACAACATATTCAAAGGTATGTGGCAAAGTCCTTGGGCGGGCTTTAAGTACTTCCAGGAGGTTTTCTCAAACACCAAGTTCTGGCTGGCACTTAAAAACACAGTCTTGCTTAACCTCTGGGATTTGATATTCGGTTTCCCGATGCCTATAATACTTGCAATTATGCTCTATGAGATGCGCTCGATCGTCTGGAAGCGCATTTCGCAGACCATACTGTACCTGCCGCACTTCCTGTCCTGGATAATCATCGGCGGTCTGGTGACTCAGATATTCTCCTCGACCGGCATGGTCAATGGTGTACTGAATGCGATGGGCATTGAGTCGGTCAACTTCCTTATGGACGAAAGACGTTGGGTCATCATCTACGTAGCCACCGGCATTTGGCAGTCCGCCGGCTGGGGCACGATAATCTATCTGGCAGCCATAAGCGGCGTTAATACCGAACTGTACGAGGCCGCCGAGGTTGACGGCTGCGGACGCATGAAGCGCATATTGCACGTAACAATACCCTGCATAATGCCCACGATCATAATCATGCTGATACTGCAGCTGGGCCGCATGGTTGGCATAGGCTTTGAACGTCCCTACGTAATGGCAAACGACATGGTACGTAACGTATCCGAAGTTACCGCCACTTACGTGTATACGATGGGTATTAAGAACGCCCGCTACTCGTTCTCGACCGCTGTCGATATATTCGGTTCGGTTGTCAACATGATGTTCCTGATCGCCGCCAATACGGTGACCAAGCGCCTGGGTGAAGGGGGATTGTGGTAATATGACTGCATCGGCAAATAAAATGAAAAAGCCCGGCACCGCCAAGGGTCGCCGCTACTTGGGTAGCGAAATAATATTCAACGTGGTCATACTGATATGCGTGCTGCTGTGCATCATACCGATAATACACGTGGTTTCGGTTTCCATATCCGGCCGCAACGCGGTTATCACAAACAGCGTATTCCTTATCCCCAAGGACATCGACTTCACCGCGTATCAGTCGGTTTTCCTTGACGAGAGCATGATAAAGTCCCTGGGCTTCTCGGTACTGCTAACGGTATTCTATACCGCGTTCGCAATGGTTTGCTCCATACTGCTGGCGTATCCGCTTAGCAAGTCGTACCTGCCGGGTCAGAAGTGGATGATGATATTCATACTGATCCCGATGTACTTCTCGGGCGGCACGATAGCCAACTACCTGTGGGTAAAGCAGATGGGACTTATCGATAATCCCTGGTCGCTGATATGGCCCATACTGATTTCCACCTACAACGTAATCATACTGCGCAACTTCTTTGCGTCGATACCTGCCAGCCTTGAAGAGTCCGCACGACTTGACGGCTGCAACGACTTCACTACTCTTATTAGAATAGTGCTACCGCTGTCCACCGCGTCTTTGGCAACAATAGCTCTGTTCTACGCGGTCAGCCGCTGGAACTCGTTCGCCGACGTTCGCTACTATATCAATAGCACCAAGTACTACACGCTGCAGATGAAGCTGTACCAGGTGGTATTCAACTCCACCGATACTCAGGTGGCGCAGGTTGAGGGCGGTAAGAACGCCGTTCTTTCCGAAACCATCAAGTCCGCCGCGATAGTATTCTCCACCGTGCCGATAATCATAGTGTACCCCTTCCTGCAGAAGTACTTCGTACAGGGCGTTATGATTGGCGCTGTTAAGGAGTAATCCCATATTAATCAAGTATCCTATACGGTCCGGCGGTCGGACCGTGAGAATAAAAAAAGGAGGCACCTTTAATGAAGAAGCTGCTTACCCTGGTACTGGCACTGGCTCTGTGCCTGACCCTAGTTCCGTTCACATCTCTGGCGGACGGCGATGACGGCGTTTATCGCTATGACGAGAACATCACCCTGAAGGTATCCGTATTCGACCGCGGCGTTACCGGCGGCTCTGCCGTTGATAACAACGCATGGACCAAGTGGATTCAGGAAAACTTCGGCGATCCGCGCAACATAACCATAGAGTGGGTCGTAATACCGCGCTCCGAAGAAGAGTCCAAGCTGAACATACTGATGGCTTCCGGCGAAGCTGCTGACATTTGCTTCACTTATAATGAAGCTCTGGTCACCAACTTCGTGTCCCAGGGAGGTCTGTATGAGCTGACCGACCTCATCGACCAGTACGGCTCCAACATGAAGTCCCTGCTGGGTGAGGACGTTCTGAACTCCGGTATATTCGAAGGCGGCATGTACGCCGTTCCCGCCCGCCGCGTTGTTCTTGCCACCGTCGGCATGTTCATCCGCGAAGACTGGCTGGAAGAGCTGGGCCTGGAAATGCCCACCACTCGTGAAGAGTTCTACAACGACCTGGTTGCCTTTAAGGAAGCCAAGCCCGACTGCATACCCTACGCAATGAGCAGCGATCTGCGTGGCCACGGCCCGCTCATGCTCTCCTTCATAAAGGATCTGGACGAGCGCACCCTGGCTTGCAAGACTCAGCTTACATGGGATGGCTACTCCGATTACGTTGTATTCCTCAACAAGCTCTACAACGAAGGCTTGATTTCTCCGGACTTCGCGCTGGATACCTCTGACCTGCAGCTGGCTGACGTTGCTTCCGGTAAGGCCGGTGGCTACACCTCCAACTACGATCATCCTATCCGCGTATCCCCCGGCACGCTGGCTTCCCTGCAGGCTTATGAGCCCGATGCTAAGCTGAGCCCGCTCAACTGCTTCGAGTCCGTAACCGATTCCACCAAGTACTATCATCAGTCCTACCTGCCCAGCGGTCTGCTGAACTTCGTTCCCGTATACTCCCAGCATCCCGAAGCTGCCGTTATGTACATGGATTGGCTGTGCCAGTATGACACCATCTACTACCTGCAGAATGGTATCGAAGGCATGACCTACGAGCTGAACGACGACGGTATCCCGATAGCTATCGATGTTGATGGCGAATATCACTTCAACTCCATGCAGAACCTTGACTACACCCTGCTGATCAACGGCCAGTATCTGGACGACGAAGAGAAGCTGATCAAGGCTCAGGCTACTTCCTATCAGGGCTACGCCGATCTGTATGAGGAAGAGTACATCGTCGGTAACACCGACCTGATACTTGCCAACAACGTACACTTTGACCGCGTTCTGTCCGCCAACTCCGAGTACAACACTGCTCTGACCGCTTTCCATAAGGAAATGCTGACCAAGGCTGTCATGGCTTCCCCCGAGGATTGCCTGAGCGTTTGGGAAGGTCTGGTAGAAGAGTACATGAACATGGGCGGCCAGGCTGTTGAAGACGAAAAGTACGCTGCATGGGACGCCGCACACGCCGAATAATCTAGGCAACCAAAACGTAAATCGGGCAGCATAGCTGCTCAAGGGGCCGCCGCTGATGCGGCAGCCCCGTTTTTTTCACAAAAATTGCAATTGCATTCGCATCGATTGCTGGTATAATTCTATTGGTTAGTATTCTTAAAAAACAGGAGGATTGGACAACATGATTCGTGTCGCAATCGTCGGCTTAGGCAATATATCATGGGCTCACCTTACCGCGTATAAGGCATTCCCGGAGCGCGTAAAGGTAGTCGCAATGGTCGATATTATTCCCGAAAAGGCCGTAAAGCGCGCCGAAGAATTCGGCATAGACTGCGAGATATTCGACGATCATCATAAGATACTGGATAGGGACGATATCGACCTGGTCGATGTCTGCACGCCGCCTTATGTACACGCCGAAATATCGATAAACGCTCTGCGCTCGGGCAAGCATGTTCTGTGCGAAAAGCCCATGGCGGCATCGCTTGAAGAGTGCGATGCGGTACTGAAGGCTGCCAAGGAGAGCGGCAAGATGTTCTCGTCAATCGCGCAGAACCGCTTCCGCACTTCCATAGCTAACCTCAAGGCCGTGCTGGACAGCGGTCTGGCGGGCGAGGTTAAGCACTTCAATGTCGATTCCTTCTGGTGGCGCGGACATTGCTACTACGATCTGTGGTGGCGCGGCACCTGGGAGAAGGAAGGCGGCGGATGCACGCTCAACCATGCCGTTCATCACATCGACATGCTGGGCTGGATGATGGGTCTGCCCGATGAAGTCACCAGCACGCTCACCAACGTGTCCCACGACAATGCCGAGGTCGAAGATCTGTCCGTATCCGTAATGCGCTACGGTCGCGCGCTGGCAACAGTCACCGCGTCTGTCGTTCATCACGGCGAGGAGCAGGCGCTGACCGTGCAGTGCGCAGACGCGCGCATATCCGCCCCGTGGAAGGTATACGCCTCCACCAGCAAGGCAAACGGCTTCCCGATCGAAAACACCGATCTGGAAAAGAAGCTCACCGAGTACTACGAGGGACTGCCCGAGGTCAAGTACGAAGGTCATGTGGGTCAGATTGATAACGTGCTGACCTGCCTTGAGACCGGCAATCTGAATCCTGCGATAACCGGCATAGACGGTCGCCGCACGATAGAGCTCATTACCGCCATATATAAGTCCGGCTCCACCGGCAAGACGGTTAAGCTCCCCATCGCCAAGGACGATCCGTTCTACACGGTCGCCGGCATACAGGCGAACGCACCGCACTTCTACGAGAAGTCGGCAAGCGTAATCGATCTGGGCAGCAACGAATCCATAACCGTAGGCACCGACAAAAAGAATTGATTACAGTGGAGGCAACTTATGCAGAAATCCGATGGCATGAACTATGCCCCTAAGGGCAAGCCCAATCCGGTTGTAAAGCCCGGCGAGTTCGTAATCTCCGCCGCGCATTTGGATCACGGTCATATATTCGGCATGTGCAACGGTCTGACCGAGGCCGGCGCAACGATTAAGTACGTGTACGATCCCGATCCCAAGAAGGTCGAGATGTTCCTTAAGATGTTCCCGCAGGCAATCGCCGCCGAGAGCGAGGAGCAGGTACTTAATGACCCCGACACCAAGCTGGTAGCCGGCGCCGCCGTGACCAGCGAGCGCTGCGCCCTGGGCCTGCGCGTAATGGCCGCGGGCAAGGACTACTTCACCGATAAGGCACCCCTGACCACGCTTGAGCAGCTGGAAGCCGCCAAGAAGATGGTCGCCGAAACCGGTCGCAAGTACATGTGCTACTACTCCGAGCGCATACACGTCGAAAGCGCCGTATACGCCGGTCAGCTTATCGAAGCGGGCGCAATCGGCAAGGTCATGAACGTTGTCGGATTCGGTCCGCATCGCCTGGGCGCGCCCGGTCGCCCCAAGTGGTTCTTCGAAAAGGAAAAGTACGGCGGCATACTGTGCGACATAGGTTCGCATCAGATCGAGCAGTACCTCTACTACACCGGTGAAGAGGATGCCGAGGTCAAGTACGCCCGCATTGCCAACTATGCACATCCCGAGTATCCCGAGCTGGATGACTACGGCGATTGCTCTATCGTAGGTAAGAACGGCACCACCAACTACTTCCGCGTACACTGGTTTACGCCCGATTCCCTGCGTACATGGGGCGACGGCCGCATGTTCATACTGGGCACCGACGGCTATATCGAGCTGCGCAAGTACATTAACGTTGCCGACGAGAGCGCCGACGGCGATCACGTGTTCCTGGTCAATAAGGACGGCGAGCAGCACTTCTCGGTACACGGCAAGGTCGGCTATCCGTTCTTCGGTCAGCTGATACTGGACTGCATTAACCGCACCGAAAACGCCATGACTCAGGCACATTGCTTCAAGGCTGCCGAGCTGTGCGTAAAGGCGCAGATGATGGCCGAGTATATCGGTAAGCCCGGTCAGATACTGGATAAGT
>CAYTOU010000098.1:7826-8929 GCA_964439295.1 uncultured Oscillospiraceae bacterium | reverse complement strand
TAGATTTGCCTTAAAATAGCGCCGCTTGCATATTCGATAACCAAACTTACATATCGCGCGATTGACAGCGCGCATTTTGCCGCATACAATTGTATATAACTTTTGTTTTTGCAATTGAGACTTGAGTAAGGAGAAATCCCGAATATGGATAAGCCGCTGGTCAGCGTGATCGTGCCGGTATATAACTCGGAAGGCACGCTTCACGCCTGTATAAAGAGCATAATAGAGCAATCCTATCCGAATATAGAAATCATTTTGGTAAACGACGGCAGCAGCGATGACAGCCTAAACGTATGCCGCGCGCTTGCCGCCGGCGATGAGCGCATCAGGATAGTCGATAAGCCCAACAGCGGCGTATCCGCCAGCCGCAATGCGGGCATAGAAAGTGCGCAGGGTAAGTACCTGCAGTTCATCGACAGCGATGATTACCTTTCGCCCGACTCTACGCGCCTTATGGTCGAGTGCGCCGAAGAAAATCAGTGCGATCTGGTAATAGGCGAATTCTACCGCGTGGAGGGCAAGCACATTGTCGCCTCTACAAACATACCCGGCGGTCAAACGCTGGACAAGCACGAGTTTGCGCGCCGCCTTATGAATAGCCCGCTCAACTTCTATTACGGCGTCATGTGGAATAAGCTTTATCGCCGCGCGATCATAATCGAAAACGACATACGCTGCTGCACCGATCTCAGCTGGTGCGAGGACTTTCTGTTCAACATAGACTACTACGCGCGCATGAATACCGTCTGCACGCTGGATACGCCCGTGTATTACTATGTGAAGCGCAAGGGAAGTTTAGCCAATTCGTACGACTCCATCGCGCCGCTGCGCGTGTTCAAGATGCGCCGCGCCATGTATGAGCCGTATAAGCAGCTTTTCGAAGACCTCGAGATGTACGAAAAAAACCGCGCGCAGATACTCATGTTCTTCATTAACTCCGCGCGCGACGGCATAGTGCCGCCGTTCGCGCCGCACGAGGCCGAAAAGGCGCGCGCGCAGGCGAAAAAGCGCGAACTGCACCTATATAAGCGCGACGCAATGGAAAAGCGCATACGCATGTATAAGCTCAGCGCGCACGACATACTTCCGCACCGTCCCGAGCG
>CAYTOU010000098.1:0-7726 GCA_964439295.1 uncultured Oscillospiraceae bacterium | reverse complement strand
GCCCATGTGTAATACGGTATGAACGTGAGGGAAGCGTCCTCAAGTTCGGGCGCATCGTCGCTGTACAGATCGTCGCCGCTTACCATGCGCTTGCCCATGGCGTGTATCTCGATTATGCCCGACAGCTTATTGGGCTTATCGACCTCGGTAAGAGTAGCGGTGCGCGGCAGGCACAGCGCCTCGACCAGCGCGCCGTTATCCACCTGCTCAAGGCAGTATACGATGGGTCCGCGCATTATCGCGACCTTGCCCAGATCGGCGCGCACATGCGTGTTGGCGTATACGCGGCGCGGCTGCATGGGCAGCTTCAGCTCGATTACGTCGCCATCCGCAAACTCGCGCTCAATGCGTGCATAGCCGTTTATGACATCGGGCTTTATCTCTTCGCCGTTCAGCTTAAGTGAATACCGCTTTGCCCATGAGGGTATGCGCAGGCATAGCGCGTACTTGCCCTGACCCGGCTTTACATTTATGTCGCCCGAAATCGGGTAGTCGGTGTCGCAGGACAGCTTTATATTCTTGCCGCCCACCTTGAGATCGGCATCGGCGCGGGCGTACAGGTTCATGTAAATCTCGTTTTCGCCCAGCGTGAACATGTACTTGCCCAGCGATGTGGTCAGGCGCGCCAGGTTGGGCGGGCAGCACGCGCAACCGAACCACTGCGGGCGCACGGGCAGCACGTGCTCGCGGCGCTTGTCCTTATGGCTGGCCTCGGGGTCGACTTCCAGGGGATTTACATAGAAGAAGTTCTTGCCGTCCAGCGACATGCCCGCCAGGCAGGTGTTATACAGCGCGCGCTCCATAACATCGGCATAGCGTCCGTCGGGCTCCAACTGCAGCATTGCGCGCGCAAAGAAGCACAGCGCGATGGATGCGCAGGTCTCGGCATATGCCAGATCGTTGGGCAGGTCGTAGTCGAACGTAAAGCGCTCGCCTATCGACGAAGAGCCCACGCCGCCGGTCACGTACATGCGGCGCGTGGCGGTGTTTTCAAACAGGCGCTTGCATGCCGCCTTTAGCGTTTCGTCATCGGTTTCGCGCGCAACATCCGCCATGCCGGTCGCCAGGTACATCGCGCGCACCGCGTGTCCTTCGGGCGCATCCTGCTCGCGCACGGGCTTGTGGCACTGCCAGTAGAGCTGCTCGTAGTCCTTGGCGTAATCGACGCCCTTATTGCCGCTGCGGCGCGCCTCTTCCATAAAGAAGAAGGGCTGTGTGCCGCGCTCGTCAATGAAGTAGCGCGCAAGCTTAAGCATTATGGGATCGCCGGTCGCGTGGTACATGCGCACCAGTGCCAGCTCGATCTCCTCATGTCCGGGATAGCCGTGCAGCTTGCCCTCGTCCGGACCCAACACGCTGTCTATGTGATACGCCATGCGCGTCATTATGTCAAGCAGCGACTTTTTGCCGGTCGCCTCGTAGTACGCGCACGCGGCCTCCATCATGTGACCCGTGCAGTACAGTTCGTGATTGTCGCGCAGGTTGGTCCAGCGCTTGCCGGGCTCCTTGACAATGTAGTATGTGTCCAGATAGCCGTCGGGCTGCTGTGCGCGGCCTATAAGCGCGATTGCCTCGTCGCAGGTCTTTTCCAGCTTTTCATCCGGGCGCAGCATGAGAGAATACGCCGCCGCCTCCAGCCACTTGGCTATGTCGGAATCCTGGAATACGCAGCCTTCAAATTGACCCTGCTCGTCACCCGCCGCGATCTTGAAGTTCATAACGCAGTGGCTGGGCGCAGCGCCCTCCACGCGGTCGTTGAGTATCTCCCACTGATAGGGGATGACCGAATCGATCATCTTCTGGGCCACATCGCCCAGCAGGCACTTTGATATGCTTACGTCGCGCACATCGGGTATCGCGTAGTGCTTCATATTTATGTCACTCCTAAAGTGTTTTTGCTTACAGCTTGCGCGCGCTTATTACCTTGCGCTCATAGTGAAGGTCGCCATCGCTTAAGCGGCGGTGCTCACTTTCGCATTCGCCGCTCTGGTTGTCGTACGGGTCGTTGCGCGGGAATTTCTTCTGCGGCTCCATGTATCCCTGGTATACCGAATTGGCAACCATGCGGAATGGGTCGAGATTGCCGAAATAGTAATTCCAGCGCTCCATGCTGCCGCTGGTGCGCGCGCCGCCGCCGAACGACGGATCGGCGAACAGCCAGCCCCAGCCGTCGACATAGAACTGCGCCCAGTCGTGCGGTCCCGCTTCAGTCAGCGACAGGCTTAAGCCCGACTGCCAGCGCGCCGGTATGCCCTCAATGCGGCATAGCGTGATGAAAAGCAGCGCCTGTACGCCGCAATCGCCCTTGAGCCCGGTCGCGACATATTCGGGTATCTGCGGCAACAGGAAGTAGTCGCGCATGAACGAATAGCGCACATGCGTGGTCACATAATCGTATATGCGGCGCGCCTTCTTGAGCGGGTCGCTTTCGCCCTTGCATATATCATCCGCCAACGCGCGCAGGTAGGGCGTGAATATTATGTGCCCGGGCAATTCGCTTGTGTCTGCATCGGTGGGCGCGGGTACATTCGGGTACAGCGGCGCACTCGGCGCGGGCAAATCCTCGGAGAACAGCCTTACTGTATTCGTGTACTCGTATTCGACAAAGAACGGTTCATTGCTCTGCATATTGCGCTCGAAATACGCCGTGCGCACGGGCGCGTCTTCGCTAAGCACGGATTTGAATCCGTCCGACGCGGCGACTATGCGTATATCCTTTTGCTGCGCCGACAGCGCGGGCACGGGCAGGTGTACGCGATATGTGCCGCGTTCAAATGCCTTGTCGTCTATCTCCAACTGCGCCCGCAAATGCAGGCGGTAGCTCAAAGCGCCGTCGCGCTTTACGCACGCAATCGCATCGTCCAGTAGCGGGCGGCTTGCACTCTGCTCCTGACCCGCGCGCTTGGCTATGTCGGGGCGCAATTTGTATAGCGAAGTTAGGAAGCTTTCGAAATAGCGCTTGCAGCCGTTTATGTATGCGTACTGCACATCGCCGCGCACTTCCAGCTCGTCAAACTCGTCCTCTGTCAGGTCGGGTATGCCGCTCTTTGCCATTTCAAGCGCCTGTTCACGCGTATAGGGGAAGTTGGAGTCCATGCGCTCAATGCGCTGTTTTTCCAGCTCCAGCCTTTGATTAAGCAGCGGCGTGCGGTTTTCGCTTATGTATATGTCGATTAGCTTAAGCGCGCTCTTTAGATCACCGGCATGCACGCGCATTTGAATGTCCTCGGGCAGGGGATACGCCATTGACTCGATACCGCGCAATTTGTGTCACCGCCTTTTTATATTCGATACGTTTAGATATGCTCTATCATGCTGCTTAGGCGCTCGAATACCAGATCGGGCTTTATGTCGCTCTTCTTAAGCATATCCTCGGTTGTTTCGCCGGTCATTACCAGTATGGACAGTATGCCGTGCTCAATGCCGGTGCGTATGTCGGTATAGAGCCTGTCGCCCACCATCGCGAGCTGGTTTTTGTTAAGACCTGTGCGCTTGAGTGCCGCGTCGACTATGCCGCCGTAGGGCTTACCGACAATCAGGTCGGGTCTGCGCTCGGTCGAGGCCTCTATAAAGGCGATTATAGCGCCTATGTCGGGCGCAAAGCCGGTCTCAGTGGGGCAGTTGAAGTCGGGGTGAGTGGCTATGTACGGCAGTCCCGCGCGCACAAAGTCGCATACCGCGGTCATCTTGGCATAATCAAGCGTAGTGTCGTAGCCGATGATGACATAGTCGGGATGCTCCTGGTCTATCAAGACGCCGTTTTCCTTGAGCTCTTCCATCAGAAACTCATTGCCCAGCACGAACGCGCGCTTGCCGGGGAAGCGATCCACGACTATAGCGGCGGTCGCCTGACCCGATGTGAGTATGTGGTTTTCGTCGGTCTCAAGTCCCATGCGGCTTAGGCGCTTTACATAGTACTTGGCGTTGTGCGATGAGTTGTTGGTCAAAAACAGAAAGTCGCGTCCGGTGTCCTTCAAATGCTTTATAAAGTCCAACGAGCCCGGCAGTATGTTTTCGCCCAGATAGAATGTGCCGTCCATGTCCAGCATGAAGCAGCGTATATCCTTTAAACGATTAGGCATATCTTCCTCCGCAATACACATAAAACTACTGCATACATGATACCACATAAGCGTAAACTGCGCACGACTTTTTTGCCGCATACGCATTGTCAATGTGTATTAAATGTAGTAAAATTAAACCAGCATGCCGCGCATACAGCATGCGGCATATTGCATCGGAAAATTTGAAACTTGGGAGGAAAAGACTTATGGACAAGGTACGCATAGGTATAATCGGCTGCGGCGGAATAGCCAACGGCAAGCACATGCCGGCACTATCCAAGCTGGATGATGTCGAAATGGTCGCCTTCTGCGATCTGATTATCGAGCGCGCCGAAAAGGCCGCCGCGCAGTACGGCGTCGAGGGCGCAAAGGTATACAAGGACTATCACGAGCTGATCAGCCGCGACGATATCGATGTAGTACACGTATTGACGCCTAACCGCGAGCACAGCCAAATCACCGTGGACGCGCTCTACGCCGGCAAGCACGTCATGTGCGAAAAGCCCATGGCCATCAACACCGCCGAGGCACAGCGCATGCTGGACGCCGCCAAGGCGACCGGCAAGAAGCTGACCATAGGCTATCAGAGCCGCTTCCGCCCCGACAGCATCTACCTCAAGAAGGCATGCGAAGCGGGCGAGCTGGGCGACATCTACTACGCGCGCGCACAGGCAGTACGCCGCCGCGCAGTGCCCACCTGGGGCGTGTTCCTGAACGAGTATGAGCAGGGCGGCGGTCCCTTGATCGACATCGGCACCCACGCGCTCGACCTGACACTTTGGATGATGAACAACTACGAGCCCGAATCGGTAATGGGCAGCAAGTACCGCAAGCTGGCCGACACCGAGAATGCCGCCAACTCCTGGGGCAGCTGGGATCCCAAGAAGTTCACCGTTGAGGACAGCGCGTTCGGCTACATCAAGATGAAGAACGGCGCGACCATATTCCTCGAGGCCAGCTGGGCGCTGAACACCCTACTCGCCAACGAGGCCAAGACGCTGCTGTGCGGCACCAAGGGCGGCGCCGACATGTTGGGCGAGGGCGGCGCGCTGCGCATTAACGGCGAAAAGTACTCTCAGCTGTACACCGAGATCCCCGACCTCAAGGCCGGCGGCGCGGCGTACTACGAGGGCAAAACCGCCGATCCGTCCGAGCTGGAGGCGCGCATGTGGATTGACCACGTAAAGGACGATTCCAAGCCGCTGATAACCAAGCCCGAGCAGGCGATAGTGGTCACCCAGATACTTGAGGCCATCTACAAGTCCGCCGCCACCGGCGAGGTCGTCAAGTTCTGATAGGGGTTGTTTTTAGCCATCTCTCTATTTGTAGGGGGGTGGCTTTTTTGATTCAACGAATGGCGGCATTTGCTCGACCGGAATACATAAAATAAGCGCGACCCTTAAAATCAAGGATCGCGCTTTAAATATTCGGTTTGCTTTTGATCAGCCCTTAACAGCACCGATCATAACGCCCTTTACGAAGTACTTCTGCAGGAAGGGATAGATGATGCACATAGGCAAGCAGCTGACAACGACTGTGCAGTACTTGACCAGCTCACGAGTAAAGCTCTCGGTAACCATTGTGGCAGCCGATGCGTTAGCGCTGGAGGATGCCTGGTTGGCTATCAGTATCTCACGCAGGAACATCTGTATCGGGTAGTTGTTACGGTTGCGCATGAACACCAGTGCCGGATACCAGCTGTTCCACAGTCCGACCGCGTAGTACAGCGTTATAACGGCTATAACCGCGCTGGACAGGGGCATTATTACGTGCATAAGTACCGTCAGGTCGCTGGCACCATCTATTACGGCGCTCTCTTCCAGATCCTTCGGTATGCCGGCAAAGAATGTACGCATGATTATGACGTTGTACGAGCTTATAGCCCACGGCAGTATCATCGTCCAGCCGGTGTCATATATGCCCAGGTTACGAACAACGAAGTACAGCGGGATAATACCGCCGCTGAAGAACATGGGGATAAGTATCATCTTTGTCATAATCTTACGGCACATGAAGTGGCCGCGGGTTATGACAAATGCCGCAAATATAGTCAGCGTCAAGCTGAGCACGGTACCGCTGATAACGTATTTGATGGTATTCATAAAGCCCAGCGGTATATTTTCGTTTATGAACGTTTGCTGATAGCCGTTAAGCGTGGCCGGCTGCAGTATGCCCCACAGCGGACCTTCCCACTTTAGCAGCTCGCGCGCGTCCGAGAAAGAAGCGCATATAACGAAGTAGAACGGATATAGAGTCACAAAGAGCAGTATAATCATGATAATGTAGTTGAACACGTTGAATATACGCTGTCCCTTTGTGCGCATGTCATAGTGATGCTTATGATGATGAAGAACCTTCTGACTCACAGCAATTTCCTCCTTTACTGTTATTTACCACAGACCGCCGTCGCTGTAACGGTTGGCGATAAAGTTCGCGGACAGCAGCAGCAGTACGTTGATGACCGAGTTGAATAGACCGGCGGCAGTACCGAACGAATAGTCGAACTGCAGAAGACCTCTGCGGTAGACCATGGTGGATATAACGTCAGCCGTTTCATATACCAACTCGTTGTAAAGCAGGTAAATCTTGTCCCAACCGAGGTTCATCAGGTTGCCTATGCGCAGTACCAGCAGTATGACTATAGTGCTGGACAGGCTGGGCAGGGTAATGTGTATGATCTGACGGAAACGACCTGCACCGTCTATCATGGCCGCCTCATACAGTTCGGGCGATATGCCCGCCAGTGCGGCAAAGAATATTATTGAGTTCCAACCGAACTCCTGCCATATGTTCATCAGTATGTACAGTGGCTGGAACCATTCGGTCTTGGTAAGCAGGTTGACCTTCTCCATGCCGAATGTGGCAAACAGCGCTGTCAGTAGACCATTGCTCTTGCAGAATTCCAACATAAGACCGCATATAACAACGCTGGATACAAAGTGCGGCAGGTAAGTTATCGTCTGCGTCAGTTTCTGGAACTTGACCGAGCGTATCTCGTTTAGCATTATGGCGAAAGCGATTGTGAACGGGAACTCAAATATGAGCAGTCCCAGGTTAATCGTGAATGTATTGCGCACGACACGCGTGAAGTGCATGTCGCCGAAGAATTCGTAGAAGTTTTCCAATCCTACCCATTCGCTGCGCGCCATGCCGCGTACGGGGTTGTAGTCCATAAAGGCGATTATAACGCCGTACATGGGCCAATAGCAGAATATCAGGTAGTAAGCCACTACAGGTAAGCTGAGTATATACAGCCACGGATGTTCGATTATATTGCGCGCAAGGCGGTGCAGAAGCGACCTCTTTTTAGGCGCACGTGTTTGTATGCTTGTCATCTGAACTTCGCCCCATTTCTGATTGTGGATACAGGCCGCGGCCGATATAATGCGTCACTGCTAAGTGCCGGCCATAGCGGTTATAGTGGTTGAGTACTCATAAAGTACTGAAAAAATTGGGGGCTTTGCAGGCTCGCCGCAAAGCCCCCCGGCTTTTTAAGGTTTCAAATTAACGGGCGTTGTAGCGTGCAGTAGCATTGGTGTAGATTTCCTCTACCTCGGCAATGCCCAGATCCTTGACCTGCTGTACGTAAGCATCCCAATTGTCCAGGGATTCTTCGCCCAGTATGAACTTGTAGGTCATTTCGGAGGTGTAAGCGGTTATGG
>CAYTOU010000097.1:0-8929 GCA_964439295.1 uncultured Oscillospiraceae bacterium | reverse complement strand
TGGCGGAAAAGCCGCCGAAATTGCAGCTTAAGGAATTTTAGAAACACACTCCAATTCCGCTTGTATGCGTAGTGCCATTGTGATAAAATATTGAAAGCACATTAACTATCGCGACCTTTAAGGAGATCTTGCATATATGAAAGTAAAAAAAGTTATCGCCGGGGCGCTGGTGCCGCTGGCGCTGCTTTGCCTTCCGGGGTGCTCAATGCTGCCCGAGGAGGAGGAGTTCCGTTCCGCGCCCGTGCTGCGCGACTATCAGCAGTCTGAATATACATTCACTACCGTACAGCGCGGCGATCTGGAAAAGACGCAGTCCATGACCTGCCATTACGAGCCGGTCAAGGAAGAAAAGCTCTCGTTCGGCGTGGGCGGACTGTACTATTCCGGCGTATATGTACAGCGCGGCGACTATGTGGAAGAGGGCACGCTGCTTGCCGAGCTGGAAATGGGCTCGCTCAAGGACGAAATCGAAAACTGCGATTCCGACATAGAGCAGCTTCAAATGAAATTGCGCCAGACCACCGAGATGAACGCGCTGCTACTGGAGCGGCACAAGCTCTATCTGGAAACGCTAAGCGATGTGGAGCGCGAGAGTGCGCAAACTCTTGAGGAAAAGCGCACCGAGCTGGAGCTCAACCTGCAGTCGATAAACGATTCGCTGACCATAAAACAGCTTGAGCGCGAGGAGCTGGAAAAAAAGCGCGCCGAGAGGCAGATTGTCGCCGGCATGAACGGCACGGTCATGTACATACGCTCATACGAGGATGGCGACACGTCGTCGGAGAATGCCACATTCATAAAGCTGTCCGATACCGAATCCAGCATGTTTACCGCAGACACCGAGCATTATGATTTACTACCCGTGGGCATGGAAGCCACTGTCGTATGCAACAAGGTCGAGTATCCGGTCAAGGTAATCTCATATGAGGAACTGGGACTGGAAGCGCCCGATCCGAATGAAGAAAAGCAAACCGTGTATCTAAAGCTATTGGAGCCGGCGGTGGATCTTGAGTCAGGCGACCGCGGCTCTATCACGATAACCGTGGACACGCGCACAGACGTGCTATATGTACTTTCGGACGCGGTAACGACCGTTGAGGATCACTCGTTTGTGTACGTATTGGGCGATGACGGACTAAGGCACATGGTCGATGTTGAAATAGGACTCGAGACCGGCAAGCTAACCGAAATCGTATCCGGGCTAAACGAAGGCGACGAAATAATTCTCTAATGATGGCGGAGGCGCTCACATATGAAAAAACTACTTGCAATTATGCTGATTGCGGCGTTATCGCTGTGCGGCTATGCCGCGGCAGATGACGACGAATCCGCGCCGGAGCTATTGGAGCCGGTGGATGTCAAGCTGGACACCGCCGAGGTCGTGCGGAAGGATCTATACTCGCTCGCCTATTACGATGCGTCCATCGTGCCCAACACCGAGGCGCTTTCGTTCACGACGGATGGAGTCATAGACAGCTTTAACGCCATTATAGGCGATACGGTAAAGCAGGGCGACGTACTGGCCACGCTGGATCAGTCCGACGAAGAGGAGCAGGCAAAGAACCTGCGCGATCGTATAGAGTACTTAGAAAACGAGCTTGAGTTTACAAAGCGCTCGCAGCGCCTGTCGCTGGAATCCGCGCAGTTGGAGCTGGAGCATGCGCGCACGCTGGTAAGCGACGGCAGCGTAACCGAAAGCGATATAAAGCTCAAAGAAGCCGACCTGGACATACTAAAGTTACAGCAGGAGCAGGAGCTTGAAAGCGCTGAGTTTGAATTGTCCTCGCTCAAGCGGCAGCTGACAAGCGTAGAAGAGAAGCTGGGCAACAACACGATAGTCGCACCGTATGACGGTCGCATCGTCTACATGAAGGAAGTCGAAAAGGGCACATCGATGAAGGCGTACGAGACCATGTTCTACATAGCCGACGATACGCAGCTTACGATAGACAGCGCGTACATATCGACCTCCACCCTATCCAGTGCGAACGAGGTATACGTTCACATAAACGGTCAGGACTATCCGGTGACCGCGCTCGAATTCGACTGGCATGAGTACGTCACGATAGCACTGTCGGGCGGCGAACTGCGCACTCAGTTTGAGTTTACCGACGGCGCGCCCGAGGATATAGAAAGCGGCATGTACGCCGCGATAATCGTAAAGAGCGGCTTAGTCGAGGATGCCTTAGTCGTGCCGTCCAATGCGCTGTATTCGGATTCAGAAGGGCGATATGTGTATCTAATCGACGGCAATACGCGCGTGCGTCAGACGGTGACGACCGGACGCAGCACCACCACACTGGTTGAGATAACCGGCGGACTTGAGGAGGGCGACCTGGTATATGTCAAGGAATAAAGTACTATCAATCCTCGCGTTGATTACACTTATGGTCATGCCGGTACATGCGCTGGGCGATGACCTTATCGATGACAGTCTGCTGGTGCCGGAGACAGCCAATTACGACACGTACACGGTCGAATACGGCGACTATATAAAGGAAGCTTCGACAAGTGGCACGCAGGAGTTCATCGTTGAGCAAAACCTGTCGCTGGAGGAAGGCACGGCGCGCATTACTAAGGTAAACATAGCGCGCAATGCCGTGGTCAAGGAAGGCGATGTGCTGATAACATACGAAAAGGAAGGTAGCCGCGCCGAGCTTGAAAACATGAAGCTGAGTCTGCAGCGCACGCAAGAGAGCTTTGAGGCGGGCAAGCAGGAAAAGAGCGAGCAAATACGCGCGATCAAAAGCAGCATAAATACGCTGACGGACAGCTACGAAATCAAGCAGGCGCAGATTCGCCTAAAGCAGGCACAGCTGGAATACGAGCAATACGTATACGAAACCGAATACGACATACGCACACAGCAGGAAAGCATAGACGAGCTGACCGAGTATTACGCGGACACCGAGATCGTCGCACCGTTTGACGGCGTAGTGACGTACATAACCAACAAAGCCAAGGGTGACACGATATACGCGGGCGAAACGCTGTTTACCGTGCAGTCGCAGGCTCAATATGTGATAGGGCTTGACAACTCATCGGGCAATTTCCGCTACGGCATGCGCGTGACCGTGGGTCTGGGACCGCGCAATAGCAAGCGATATGTGGAAGGGCGCGTAATCGTATCGGGCAACATACTGCCCAACGAAGACAAGGTATCGTACGCGCTTATCGAGCTATATGATGATAATATCACCGAGAACGATCTACGCAATATATCGGTTTCGGGTAACACGATAGAGCTTGAAAACGTACTGATAATACAGCGCAATGCGATTACACTTGACGGCGGCAAGTCGTACGTATCCATATTGAACGGCGATATGGTGCAAAAGCGAATAGTCGTAAGCGGACATAACGGCACCACGTATACATGGATACTGCAGGGACTTGAGTCGGGTCAGCAGGTCATACTCGATTAACGCGCGGAGGTCGCAGGCATGTTTAAATTTGTATTCAACAAAATGCTCAATAAAAAGTGGATGGTACTCAGTCTGCTTATCGGCAATATACTCTTGATTGCCATAGCCTGCGTCAATCCCATGTACACACAAGCGGTACTGCAGAGGATGCTTACGCGCAACCTTTCCGAGTACATGGAGGAGAACAATCGCTATCCGGGCACGATGTCTATAACCGCCGTGCAGAGCATACGCGATGGCAAGGTTACCAATAAAGAGGAATTTGACTACGCGCGCAGCTATTACCTCAATGCATCCGAATGGTACGATGTGCCCGAGGTAGCCAGCGTAGAGCACTATTCCCTATCCAACCTGACCGCGGCATACGATGTGCCGCGCAACCCCAAGAGCGGCACCACATCGCTGACTCTGGGCGCAATGTCGGGTCTGCCCGAGCACACCACTATGGTGGGCGGGCGCATGTACTCCGACACGCGCGACGAGGACGGCGTAGTAGAGGTAGTGGCCAGCCAGAGCGCGATGGCCAAGCTGGATCTATTGCTAGACGAAACGCTGACGCTCAAGCGTCTGACCGACGAGGACGGCAATCCCGTGCGCATAAAGATAGTCGGCGTATTCAAAAACAGCGAATCCGACGATGTATACTGGGTGCGCACGCCTTCGGCATATTCGGGCGAGCTGTTCATGTCGGGCGAAATATTCAATGAACTGTTCATGGATCGCACAGACACCGCGTATCAGGTAAACGCGCTATGGTACTGCATACTGGACTACGAGCAGATGCGCGGCGATTGCGCGCAGTACATGTACGACCTGACACAGCAGCTAAGGGAAAACCTGGGCGATTCGTATTCGTTCAGGTTCACGGCAACGTTTGAAGACATACTGGAAAGCTATCTGGTAAAGGCCAATCAGGTCAATACAACACTGCTGGTGCTGCAGGTGCCCATACTGGTGCTGCTATGCGCATTCATATTCATGGTGTCGCGGCAGATGCTGCAGCTTGAGCAGGGCGAAATCGCGATACTCAAGAGCCGCGGTGCCGCGCGCAGGCAGATCATATCGATATACCTGATTCAGTCAATAGGCATATCGATAATCAGCTTCATTGCCGCGCTGCCCTTAAGCGCGTGGCTATGCCAGGTGTTGGGCTCGGCAAACGCGTTCCTAGAGTTTGTACGCCGCAAAGCGCTTACGATCGAGTTTTCGCCCGAAGTGTTCATGTTCGGCGCGGCGGCGGCGGTGTTCTCGATATGCGTGATGGTATTCCCTGTCGTGCGCTATTCCAGCGTATCTATTGTCGCGCATAAACAGCGCAAGAGCCGCAAGTCGGATAAGCCCTTCTGGCAGAAGATATATCTGGACGTGGTACTGCTGGGCGTATCGCTTTACGGACTGTACTCGTTCAACAATCAAAAGGATTTGCTGGCGCAGCGCGTAATGGAAGGCGCTTCGCTGGATCCGCTGCTTTTCCTGTGCTCATCGCTATTCATAATCGGCGCGGGACTGGTTTCACTGCGCATTATTCCCCTACTCACCTGGCTCATATTCACGGCGTTTAAGCGGCTGTGGAGTCCGGGACTATACGCATCGTTCCTGCGCGTATTGCGCACGCGCTCAAGCCAGGGATTCATAATGGTATTCCTTATGCTGACCGTGGCGCTGGGCATATTCAACGCGCAGACCGCGCGCACGATAAACACGAATGCCGAAGAGCAGGTCGAGTACATGGCGGGCGCCGATCTGGTGCTGAAAGAAAAGTGGCAGGACAATTCGGATTCGTCGGAGTCCGGCGAGGACGTAACTTACATAGAGCCCGATTTCGGCAAGTACCTGAATATAGATGGCGTAGAGAGTGTTACCCGCGTATATCAGTCGGATACCGGCATAGTATCGGCAAACGGTAGCACTATAAAGAACGTGCAGGTAATGGGCATAAACACAAAGGAATTCGGCGAAACGGCATGGTTCAAGACGTCGCTTCTGTCGCATCACTGGTATGAGTATCTGAACGTGATGGCGCAGAATTCCAAGGCCGTGCTGGTTTCCAGCAACTTCCGCGACTTACACGGACTCAAGATAGGCGATGTCATTACGTACAGGCCTTCGGGCGACGAGTCTGTGCGCGGCATAATATACGGCTTCATAGACTACTGGCCCACGTACGCGCCGGTCGTGCAGCAAAAGGGCAGCGACGGACTGTACAGCGAAACGTCCAACTACCTTGTTGTGGGCAACCTATCGCAGATACAGGCCAGCTGCGGCGTAAAGCCGTATTACATATGGATGAAGGTATCCGGCTCGACAAGCGTAGTATACGACTATATCGAAGAAAAGGGCATCGATATAGTAAGCTTTGAAGACACATCCGAAGAGCTGGTCGAAAAGAAGAATGACCCGATGTTCCAGGGCACTAACGGCATACTGACCGTTGGGTTCATTGTGGTGCTGCTGCTATGCACGACGGGCTTCCTAATATACTGGATACTGTCGATACAGTCGCGTTCGCTGCAGTTCGGTATATTCCGCGCGATGGGTATGTCGCTGCGCGAAATACTGTCCATGCTGATTAACGAGCAGATTTTCATATCCGGCACATCGATTGCGATGGGCGCGGTAATAGGCATACTCGCAAGTAAGCTATACATACCGCTCATTCAGCTGGCGTACGCCGCATCGGATAACGTATTGCCGCTGAACATAATCACCGATCAGAGCGACTTTGCAAAGCTGTTCAGCGTGATTGGCATCGTAATGCTGGTGTGCATGGTGATACTGGGCGTTATCATATCGCGTATAAAGATTGCTCAGGCGCTGAAGCTGGGCGAGGATTGAGGTGGCTGAAATGGCAGACATTCTTAAGGCAAATGATGTATCGCGCTGCTTCACAACGGCCGGCAGCCAGTTCTGGGCACTGCGCAATATAAACATGACCGCGCCGGAGGGCAAGCTGACGATACTGAAAGGGCGCTCGGGTTCGGGCAAGACTACGCTCATGAACATATTGGGCGCGCTTGACAAGCCCACGAGCGGTCAGGTATTCTTAGCCGGTGAGGACTTAGTCAAGCTGGACGAGCACAAGCGCGGACTCATAAGGCGGCGCAATATCGGGTATGTATTCCAGTCGGTCGCGCTGATACCCATGATGAACGCGTACGAAAACGTGGAATACGCGTTGCGCCTGGCGGGCATGAAGAGCGGACGGCGCGAGCGCGCAACCGAGTGCCTGCGCATGGTGGGTCTGGGACAGCGCCTAAACCACATGCCGCAGGAGATGTCGGGCGGCGAGCAGCAGCGCGTGGCCATTGCGCGCGCGATTGCGCATAAGCCCAAGGTCATATTCGCCGATGAGCCGACCGCCGAGCTGGACACAAACACGGGTCTGCAGGTGGTAAAGATATTTAAGGACTTATGCGCCGGCGAAGGCATAACCATAGTAATGACTACGCACGATACCGGCCTTATGGAAATCGGCGACATGGTATACGAGCTTCAGGACGGTGAGATAATTGGAAAATAGTGCAAAGGCCGAGCCCATTATCACTTGCGAAAACCTGGTCAAGATATACAAGACAAAGGACATAGAGGTGCTTGCGCTGCAGGGACTGGAGCTGGAAATAGCGCGCGGCGAGCTGATGGCCATAATAGGCAACAGCGGCAGCGGCAAGAGCACATTTCTAAACATGATAGGCGGACTGGATCGCCCGTCCGCCGGGCGACTCATAGTGGACGGCAAGGATCTATTCAAGCTGAGCGAGCGCGAGCTGGTCGAATACAAGCGTTCCACAGTGGGCTTTGTGTGGCAGAACAATGCGCGCAACCTACTCCCCTGGCTGTCGGCATGGCGCAATGTGCAGATGCCCATGCTATTCGTGCGCGGCGGCGCAAAAAAGCAGCGCGCGATGGAGCTGCTTGAGATGGTGGGCATGGAGCACAGGCGCAAGAGCCGCCTAAACCAGCTATCGGGCGGTGAGCAACAGCGCGTGGCAATAGCAATCGCGTTGGCGAACAATCCCAAGATACTGCTTGCCGATGAGCCCACCGGTTCGGTCGACGTAAAGACATCCAACTACCTGCTGGACGTGTTTAGAAAGCTCAATACAGACTTGGGGCTGACCATAGTCATAGTCACGCACGACCGCATGCTGGCGCACAAGGTCAATCGCGTGGTTTCCATACGCGATGGCAAGACTTCGTCAGAGCGCATAATGCACTCGTACGCCAAAGAGCTGGCGCAGCTGCACGGATTCGAGGACGCTACAAACGAAGACACGCACGAGGAATTCGCCGTGCTGGACCGCGCAGGGAGACTGCAGATACCGCGCGAAATGCTGACGCAGATGGGCATTGAGGGCAATAAAGTCAAGCTGGAACTGCGCGACGGTCAAATCGTTATCGAGCGCCCCATCGACCCCGATAAGGCGACTGTCGAAGACGCCGTTGCAAACGCGATTAACAAATAAAAGTGCATATAAAAAGCGAGGCATGGACGGTATTAAGCCGCTCATGCCTCGTTTGTATTATGCCGCAAGTACGCTTATTAATGCTGCCGAATCACTTCTTGCCCACCAGAAGAGTTGAGCCGGTGAGTCCGAGCTTTTTGGCTTCACTGCTCGGCATGAATTTGCCGTTTGTTGTGTCTATCAGCTCTACCCGTTCATAGCCCTGCGCCTTTAGCTGCCTTACGAAGGCCTGCATATCGCCATAGCGGCGGGGCGACATCAGGTCATGTATCGCGAACATGCCGCCCTTTTTGAGCACGCGCAGCGTCTCCATGAGCAGCTTTTGCTTGTCCGCGCCGGTCACATTGGGTATACATAGTTGCTGGTCACAGCGTCGAATGTCCCATCGGCAAAGTCAAGCTTTGTCGCATCGCCACGCCTGAACGACGTGTTCTTGACGCCCTCCGCCGCCGCATTGCCGTTGCACAGCGGCAGGTTGAACGATGCGTATTCCTTGCCCCAGCGATCCACGCCGATCATGCTCGCCTGCGGATTGCGCTTGGCGCATGCGATTGTCAGCGCGCCACTGCCGCAGCCCACGTCCAGACCCACGCCGCCCTTAGGCAGCCTAATGTATGCGGCGGTGCCTTCAACGATTGCCTTTGAGAGCTTGCGCTCGCCGTCATACGAAAACGCGTTATATGCACTGACGCACCAGCATGTGCCGATTAGGCTCGCCACAAATGCAAGCGCGCAAATGACGGTAAGCGCAATGCGCAGTCCGTTCGCCATGCCCGTGCAGGCAATGCCGAACACGAGCGCCGCAATAAGCGTCACTGCGGTCGCGGCAAAGAGCGCGTATAGCATGCCCTTGGGTACCCAGTTCTTGTAATCAGGCTTCATCGTGGTTCACTCCTTTTCAATGCAACAGCTTACCCACGGTTAGTTGTATCTAACCGCAATGTTTTATAAAAGCCGCCCCACGGCAGCCGATGCATTTGATTTATCTAGAGTGTGTTTCTAAAATTCCTTAAGCTGCAATTTCGGCGGCTTTTCCGCCAT
>CAYTOU010000096.1:0-8935 GCA_964439295.1 uncultured Oscillospiraceae bacterium | reverse complement strand
TTTCAGGCGAGCCATGGGCTTGGCTACGGCGTAGCTCTTCGTTCTAACTCAGACTGTTCCCTAGTCCCTGTTCCCTAATCCCTCTCACGCCCCCGCACACTAACTCAAGCTAACCGCTAACAGCTAACGGCTAACAGCTCCCCCGTCCCCGTTCACATCTGCTCATCCACCGCAATGCGCGTATCGCCGAACTCGGGTCTTACCAATTGGCGCTTGGCGCGTCCCAGTATATCCCACGGCGTAATAAGCCCTATCAGCTCTTCATCGCGCGCGCCGGTCTGTGTTATGAATATGACCGCCAGACGCTTTTCGCGCGTCGGACCGGGCGTGAATGCCGCTGCCGCATCGACATAGCTT
The DNA here is from genome assembly GCA_964439295.1 of uncultured Oscillospiraceae bacterium. Classification (GTDB taxonomy): domain Bacteria; phylum Bacillota; class Clostridia; order Christensenellales; family Aristaeellaceae; genus Fimadaptatus. The sequence goes on along the minus strand of CAYTOU010000096.1, from coordinate 8,578 downwards.
GTATCGGCGGGCACGAATTCGAATCGCTCGCTTGTATGCTTTTCAAACGGCAGAAAGCGCGCCATATCCCCCACCCTTGTGCCTTCGTCTATATATCCGCCGCGCCCTATGTATGAAAAAACCGTGCTTTGACTGAACACACCGACTATGCGATCGCTCTCTATTACAGGCACATGTGAATAGCCCTTTTCTTCCATCGCGCGCATGAGCCTGAGCACCTGCGCATGCATGTTTGTGGTCATTATGCTATCCGCGCTGACCGCCCAGTTGGCCGCCAGAGGCGGTCTACGCACGTACTCTATAATATCATCCAACATATCAAGCGCGGCGCGTGCGGGCGTTACAACGGGTTCTCCGTCGATTGACGGGTTATGCGTGAGCAGGTTGCGTATCTCGCGGCACAGATCCAGCCTATCGCGGAATATCTCGCCTTCCTTGCTCTTTGAAAACTCCATTATCACGCTGGAATGATGGCGCTGTTCGCCCGCGTACTTATCGGTCAGAAGATCCTCCAGCACCCTATACTTTTCAAGGAACTCATCGTTTATCATAGGCTATTCTCCCGTCATATGCATATGCGGCAGACGTTCGCCGCCTGCCGCATGAAAGCTTTAATATTACTTTTTGAGCGCCGTAATGCCTTCGGTCGTAATGACCTCAAGCGTCTCGTCCCACGCCTCGCTCAGGCGCTTCTGATCCGACGACGACATATTTTCGGGTATATTGTCCAGCGTATCGCCGCACGCCACTACGCGGTATTCGTTCTTACCGTCGTTTTCGTAGCGCCATACCCAGATCGGCACATAGCCCACATCGTCAATGCTGATGTCGCCGGTCGAAAGATCCTTTGTCAGCGTAAAGTCGAGTATTATGCCGGTGTCCCTATACTGATCGCGCTGCGCCGACACGAAATTGCCCAGCGAGTACGCGCACAGTGTACGGTGCGTGCTGCCATCGGACTGAGTGGTTTCAATCCATTCGATATTCTGCACCATGTGCGGGTGACCGCCGATTATTATGTCAAATCCGGCCTCTGCCATCTGCTGTGCGTAGTCGACCGTGGAGTCGTCGGGCTGGCGCTTATACTCGGTGCCCCAGTGCGGCACGGCGATAAGCACTTCCGCGCCCGCATCGCGCAGGCGTTGTGCGCTCTTTTCAAAGTCGGCGTTGTATATGAACATCAGTCCCCACTTGACGCCTTCGGGATCGGAGCGGTATTCGAAGTTGTTCGCGCCGTTTGTATAGGCTACTATGCCGACCTTTATGCCGTTTATTTCCTTGATGTATGCGTCCTTGTACTCATCCTCACTGCGGAATGTGCCCGTGTGCTCAAGTCCGACCTCATCCAGCGAGTCCAGCGTCTCGCACAGACCGTCAAAGTATCTGTCCAGGCAGTGGTTGTTGCTGGTCGTGAACATATCCACACCCACGTTCTTAAACGCGGTCAGTATGGACTTGGGCGTATGGAAATACGGATATCCGCTGTAACCGTCGCGCCCGGGCTCACCCACGGTGGTCTCAAGATTGCCCAGGGTATAATCGGCGCTGCTCAGGCTTTCGCCCAGCAGGCTAAAGAACGAGTCAAAGTTATACGTACCGTCATCCTGCAGGGCGCTGTTGAGTTCATCGTCATGCACCATAACGTCGCCGAACGCGCGTATGTGTGCCTGCGTCACATTTTGCTCTGTGGGCTCGGGCGTGGGTATCTCTGTGGGCTCTGCCGAAGGTTCAAGCGTGCTATCGGGCGCCGTTGTGGGCTGCTCGGAAGGCGTCTGAGTCGCTTGAGTCGCTTGAGTCGTGGCAGTTGTAGAGCCATCCGGCAAGAGCAAATTTACCACAATGATGAGCATGCCCGCCATTGCCAATATAAGCAGCAGCGTGGGCAGCACTCTGGGGTTGAGTCTGTAGCGGCGACGTCTGGATCTGCGTTGGCGTCTGGGCATCATATAAATATCCTCCTAAGTAACTTTTCACGTATGTATACCGACATTGTACCACATATCGGCGGATTTTGCATCATACATATTTAAAAACAGCGGGCGGAAACGCATTCCGCCCGCCTTAAATGCCATATACTTATCCGACAACGGTCAGGTACTTGCCCATGCAGTAGCCTGTCGCGCCGCTGTACTGTATCTTATACCACGTTGTGCCGCGCTCCACTATATCCACGAACGCGCCGTTGGGTATGGTCGTGACTACGTCCGCGGACGTGGATGCCTTGGCGCGCATGTTGAGCGAGGACGATGATGCCAGCGTCACCTTTGCCTTGATTGTAGTACTGCCGCTGGGCTTCACAATGCCGCTCTTTAGGTACTTGCCCTCGACATAGCCCGTAGTGCCTTCGTATTTGACATGCGTCCAATCGCCGTACTTTTTGAGCACCTGCACAATGCCGTAGTTGGGTATCGTGCGCACTGTCGCGCCCTGCTCGGTCTCGTGCAGCGCCAGTCCGCCGGTCTTTACGACAGTAGCGTACGTTGCGGACGAGGTCGGCTTTGCAGTGGCGGTCGCGGTGGGCTTTGCGGTCGCGGTCGGCGTGGCAGTCGCACTCTGGCTTAGCTTTATGTAGCTCTTAACCACATATCCGGTGTAGCTGCCGGTCTTTATCTTATAGAATTCGCCTTCGCTGCCCAGTATAGTCACCTGAGTGCCGTGGTTTATGCGCGTCACAACGGATGCCGAACGGCTGGCCGATGCGCGCACTATCAGGCGCGATGAAGAGCTGGAAAGCGATACAGTACCCACCTGAGTAGAGCTTGTCGCCGCGGGCGTTGCGGTGGGCTTTGCGGTCGCGGTCGGCTTAGTCGTGGGCGTCGAAGTGCGCTTTATGTACGCTTTGGAGCAATAGCCGGTGGTTGAGGAGTACTTTACCTTATACCAATCGCCGGTTTCCTCAAGTATCTGCACGGTTGCGCCGGCGGGCATGGTGGTAATTACGCTTGCGCTGCTGCTGGGCGATTCGCGCAGTCTCAGCGAGCCGCTGGACACATTGACCTTACCCACATCGCCCGACGATGTAGGCGCGGCGGTCGCGGTGGGCTTTGCGGTTGCGGTAGCAGAGGGCTTAGCCGTTGCGGTGGGCGTTTCGTTGGGCAGTGCGTCCAGAGTCACGAATTCGCCCTTTATGTACGCGGTCTGACCGTTATACGTAAACTTATACCATTCGTTATTCCAGCCGGTCACGCTTATGCGCTGACCCTGCTCGACCTTACCCAGTGCGGTGTAGCTCGTGCCCGCGCCCGCGCGCACGTTTACACGCTTGGCGCTGACCGTGCCCATGCGCGGCGTTTCGGGATCCACTGTGGGTGCGGGAGTGGGTATTACGCCGCTTGAATCGGCAAGTCCCAGTACAACGGTTTCGCTGACAGATGCGCCGTTTGCCAGTGTCGCGGTGAACTTGAGCGTGTAGCTTCCGTTCTTGCGCGGCGACGCGATGCGCAGGCGCGTATAGCCGCTGGTCTTATCGGTGGTTATGGACGTAAATGCCGACTTTGCATCGCTGCTTACCGCCTCGCAGGACCATGTGACGCTGCCGGTATAGTCCACCCAGCTGCCCGACGCGGTTTCCTGCTGTATTCCGGGCGCGCTTATAACGTATTCGGTATAGGACGAAGGCACGGTATAGCTGTCGCGCAGACCGTCTATGCGCACCTTACCCGCGCTGATTGTCATGGGCGCGGTCAGAGTCTGGGTCATGCCGTTTACCGTGACGATTGCCTTTATCAGGTATTCGCCCGCGCTTACGGTGCCGGTTGTCGTGAGCGTCGCGGTATTGCCGGACGCTTTTATCGCAATGTTGCACGCGTTGCCATTCTTATCGGTTACGCTCCACTTGGTCGAATATACCGCACTTGACGGCAGTTGCGAGCTTTCTATCTTTATGCTGCCCAGAGAGGTGCTGCCGGCATAGAGCGTAGTCGAGAGCTTTTCGGGGTTCAGCTTAAACAACCCATCGGGGAGATTGCCGTCCTTATCGGCAACTATGAGATACACGTCCTTTGAGAACGAATACGTGCCGGACGCGTTTATCGTTACCTGATATACGCCGGTCTTTGTCGCGCCTATGCTCAGGCCGCCCGCCGACGAGAACGTGGTCGTGGTCAGCAGCGCGTCATAGCTATACTTAAACGACGCATTGACGCTCATGCCATTGGGCAGAGTGGCGCCGGTATCGGCGGCGGTCAGGTCCACCTGAGTCAGATCGCCCAGCTTAGTCGCAATGACATCGCCCGTGGTCTTAAACGCCTTGGGCTGTGCGTTGCGCACCTCGTACTCGATGGGTATCTGGCGCTCAAGCACCTCTCCGCCGGGCAGCAGTACGGTCAATGTAACGGTCGCCTGGCAAGTGCCCACGCCGGTATGCGTATAGAGTATGGGCGGCGTGCGCGTTGAAGAGCTGGTAGTCAGCTTAATCGAGCCGTTAGAGCCGGTGGTTGAGGATATACCCCACACCGCCTTATAGCCCGAGGGCATAAGGTCGGAGTTGACCGACAGAGTGGTCGATGCGCCGCTGGACTCAAGGTAATCGGTCTTCTTAATCGTCTTACCCACCATATCCGAACATATGACCGGTATGTCAAAGTCATACAGGTCGCTGGCGCAAATGAAGAGCAGGTTACACGAGTAGTACTCGGTACCGCCCGTCGATTTGGCGGCGAACTTCATCTTATACACGCCCTGCGTGGACGCGCTTACCGTGAATGTATAGCTATCGCTGCCGTCCGCGGTTGCGCTGGACGGCGATACGGTAACGCCGCTACCGCTCAGTTCGATTATTGAGCCTTTGGGTATGTTATCGCCTATATTCTTAAGCGTCACGGTCGTCTGCTTACCCGGCGTAATCACCGTGTAATCGTATCCGCTTTCCATCTTCACATTGGGCACGACGCTGTTTTGCTCGACTACCTCGTTTTCTTCATCCGCGGCGGGCGTCGGCGTAGCTACGGGCTCCTGCGATACTTCCTCATCGGAAACAATCGCGGCCTGCTCAATATTCTCTTCGCCCAGCGCGCACGCGGGCATAACGCTCAGCGCCATTAGCACGCTCAGCGCGCCACAGGCAAATCGGCGGCTTCCTCTCCGGCTGTTTCCTCTTACCTTACTCATTGAGGTTCATCCTTTCGCAATATTTGCGCATTATTTGTCTTTGAATAGTCCGGTAACTGCAATCTCTATATTATTATACAGCATGCGGGTATATTTTGCAACCATTCAAGGCGCAACATACCCACATCGAACCGTTACATCCAATTAGACGTTTACGTCGGCAAAATAGATGCCTAATCAGGCGGTTATTTACATTAAAATACCATGAAAGAGCCAAATTTACTCAAAAAAACTCCCCTCAGCATTCAAGCCGAGGGGAATAGCGAAATTACTTATCGTCTTCAGGCGCATGCGCACGGAACTTACCGCCGCAATTCTTGCAGATAATAGGTTCGTCCTTATTGAGAAGGGCGCGCATGGATATTTCAATGGGCTCGCCGCAGTCGGGACACGGACGCACTGCCACGGGATGATCCATCAGTTCATCATCGTACTCGTGGTCGTCATGGTGATGATGGCAACCGCAATCGCAGTCGTCGTCATCCTCATCTTCGCACTCGTCCTCTTCGTCGTCTTCGTCTTCTTCATCGTCGTCGAAGTCATCATCTTCATCGCCGAAGACTTCGCTTTCGAGCTCGTTTACGTCATCGTCGAGCATGTCGACATACGTTTCGAGTTCTTCATGGCTTTCGCGTATCGTGTCCAGCTCATCCTTAACGCTGTCCAGCGCATCCACTATAGCCATAAGCAGCTTACGCTCGGGACTATTCACACTCATCTCAAGACCGGCGCACAGTCCCTTTATGTACGAAATCTTATCGCTGAGCTCGCTCATATTGCCTCCAAGATCTATTATACGCGCTCCATGTACTCGCCGGTGCGGGTGTCGATGCGCAGTATATCGCCGGTGTTAACGAACAGCGGAACGTTGAGCTTGTAACCGGTTTCAACGGTAGCGGGCTTGGTGGTGTTGGACGCGGTATCGCCCTTGAAGCCGGGCTCGGTGTCGGTTACTTCCAGCTCGACAAAGTTGGGAGCCTCAACGGAGAAGGGGCTGCCCTTGAAGAAACGCATGGTTACGTTGGTGTTCTCCTTGATGAACTGGATAGCGTCCTCAACCTGCTCATGGTTCAGCGGGATCTGATCGTAGGTCTCGTTGTCCATGAAGTAGTACAGGTCGCCGTCGTTGTACATGTACTGCATTTCCTTGGTCTCGATAATGGCCTTGGGCATCTTATCGGTGGGGTTGAAGGTACGCTCGAGAACAGCACCGGTCATAACGTTCTTAATGCGGGTGCGTACGAACGCAGCGCCCTTGCCGGGCTTTACGTGCTGGAAGTCCACTATGGTCCAAACGCCGTTATCCATCTCAACGGTTATGCCCTTTTTGAAATCGCCTGCAGTTATCATCTAAAATCCCTCCAAATATTGTTGACTTAGGTCAATTATAGTATAATGAGCTGCTTAGGCGCCTCATAAGCAAGGTTGCTCACGCCGTCCTGCTCAATTATCACAAGATCCTCAATGCGTACGCCGAACTTACCGGGCAGGTATATGCCGGGTTCAACCGTCATGTTCATGCCGGGCACAAGTGCGGTCTTATCACGCCAGTTGCAACCGGGTGCTTCATGAATGAACAAGCCGGTTGCGTGACCCAGGCTATGACCGAAGTACTCGCCGTAGCCCGCGTCCTCGATGTGCTTACGCGCAAGCGCGTCCATATCGCAGCAGAGCTTGCCCGGACCGATTACGTCCAGAACCTTGAGCTGCGCCTCAAGCACAACGTTATACACATGCTTCATTTCGTCGGTAACATTGCCCAGGGCGACGGTACGCGTCATATCGGCGGTATAGCCGTTATAGCTTGCGCCGAAGTCCATGGTTATGAAGTCGCCGACTTCTATCTTCTTTTCGCTGGGCACTGCGTGGCATATGGAGCCGTTCGCGCCCGATGCGATGATGGTGTCAAATCCGAATCCGTGTGCGCCCAGCTTGAGCATGATGTACTCCAGCTCGGCCCTCAGTTCGATTTCGGTAATGCCGGGCTTAACATGACCCAGCACCTCATTGAACGCGCGCGCGGTGATCGACTCGGCACGGCGCAGGTTTTCGATTTCGCCCGCGTCCTTTACCATGCGCAGCTCTTCGGGCTTAGCCTTGAGCGACTCAAGCACAACACCCTCGGACGCGCCCTTGATCTGCTCGTAAGTGTCGACGGACACGAAATCGGTCTCAACGCCCAATTTTGCGGGCTTAGCTGCCTTAAGTGCTTCGGACAGCGCCTTATACCAGGGCATGTCCTTATCGGTGCGCACTACCGTCCAGCCGGGAGCCTGTATTTCGGCCTGCTCGACATAGCGGAAATCCGTGAATATGTATTGCTTATCGCTGGTAACCAGGGCGCAACCTTCGCCCGCGTAACCGCTCAGGTAGCGGAAGTTCTCAGGCTTATGAAGCAGCACTGCCGGCTGATCGACCTTTTTCATCAGCTCGCGCATGCGCGTCAAACGTTCCTGCATTATTATTACTTCCTTTCGGATACAATTGCGATGTAGGTCATTAACTATTAGATTATACCACACACTCGCGCACATTACCAGAAAAAATTATGCTAAACTATCGGCACATGCGGCCTGTCTTTGGCATTTATTCAGAATATCCCGCATTGTGCAAGCGTCCTCGGCCTGCGTATCGCGCGATTCGCATATAATCACGGGTTCTAGTCCGTACTTCAAAAGCAGCGGTGCGAGCTGCTCAAAGTCGGGTCCATACCCTTCATCGCTGAAGGACATATGCTTGCGTTCGCCGCTCGCTATATACTGCACGTGGCTGAAATGCACGTGGAAGTGCTTAAGCCTTTCTGGCATTTCACCCGTGCGTCCGGGCCACAGGGCATCCATCATTTGCGTCAGGACATTATCAAACGCCTCAATCGAATCCAATCCGCCGCGGCTGCGCGCGTGCAAATGCGCGAAGTCGAGCGTAGGTATGAAGCGCTCATCTATTTGGCAAAACTCCATTATATCGTCCAGTGTGCCCAATGTATGTATCTTGCCCATTGTTTCGGGGCAAATATGTATATTGCTTAGTCCCGCGTCATCCAGCCTGTTAGTCATTTCCTTTAGGAAAACACAAGCGCGCTGCATTGCGCCTTCGCGGCCGTACTTTTCCGAGCCGGGGTGTATTATTACGCGTTCGCCGCCCATTATATTGACTATGCGTGCCGAATCCATAATATAGCCGACCGACTTTTCGCGGCTTTCGGGGTCTACCGTGGCGCAGTTTATATAGTACGGCGCGTGAATACTGACGTACACGCCGTTTTTCTGTGCCTCTTGACCCAGTTCTCTTGCGGTGTCCTCGCCTATCTGCACGCCGCGCCCGGCGGAGTATTCATAGGCATTCAAGCCGCATTTTGCGACCATAGCGGGTGCCTGCACGGAGGACTTAAGTCCCGCGTCATAGAAGCACTTTGAATTACCCGCCGTTCCGAATCTGATCATTGTTATCAAGATACCTTTCGTTTCTA
>CAYTOU010000095.1:0-8985 GCA_964439295.1 uncultured Oscillospiraceae bacterium | reverse complement strand
CCCATGGCTCGCCTGAAAGGAGAGCTGCCGCCACAGCGGCTGAGAGGTCACCGTAGCTCCGCAAACTAACTCAAACTGACCACTAATCACTGACCACTGTCCACTGATCACTAACCTGCGCATTCTAACTCAAGCTAACGGCTAACCGCTAACCGTTAACAGCTAAAACCTCCCCCTACAGCACGAACCCATAAACCGGCACAACGCGCACGCCCTTAAGCTCAGGCGTTTCGTCCACGGGCAGGTCGTGATAGAACTTTTCGGTCGACGCGTATATGCGCATGGTAAGAGTTTTCGGATAGCCCAGGCGCTTCAGCGCGGTGCGCCACTTTTCGCCGCTATTGAACCAGTCGGCAACCAGCTTGCCATCGGCGTACAGCTCGGCCCTATCGCCGCCGAAGTCCATTTCAAGCAGCATATCGTCCAGCTGCGCCTTATCGCAATCGCCTATGCTAATTTCATACTCAATGTAATCGCCGTCGTATGCGGTGGACTTCTGCGCGGCTATATGCATATCGCCCAGCTTCTTAAACTCACATTCGCACTTTACCTCATGCGCGCGCACCTCGATCTGCTCGGGATCGCCGGTCTCGCGCCAGCGTATTACATTGAGTAGCGGATTCGTGCTCTGCGCCAGTATGTTTTCGCCATCGGCGTAGACAAGCGCGTCCGATATGAACAGCTCGCCATTCAGCTTGCATGCGTTTTCGGCTTCCTGCGGAGTCAGAGTTTCGATATACGCCTCGCCGTTTGCGAAGTTATACACAGCATCGCCATCGCACCAGAAGAACCAGCGCTTGCCCAGACGGCAGAGCGGCTGCGCATTGGTGGAGCGCAGCAATGCGCCGTCCATGTCGAAGTTATACGGCAGAGCCTTGCACTCATCAGGTTTTACGGTTATGTCGTCAAGCGCGATAATTTCATCGGGCAGGTTTATATTGAGCGAGAAGTGCTTTTCGCCCATCTCGATGCCGCGCTGATGGTTATTTATGAACACGAAGCCGCCCTTATGACCCGGGCGCATATCGTGGCGCACGCACACGCGCGGCGTATCGGCGTCGGACGGACTTGCGGGGCGCACGTCGGGCAGTATGCACGGACCGGGGGCAATGCAGCCACCGAACTCGTTGAGCATGAGCAGTATCTTGCGAATCTTACGATAGCTTTCGGAAGGCTCGCCCGATTCGCGCAGCGGCGCAAAGAAGTCGTAGCTCTTTATGGGCAGGTCATTGGGATAGCCCGTCGTGCGCGCTTCCTGCAAAGTGGTGGCATGACCATCGGGGTTCACGCCGCCGTGGTACATATAGTAGCCAATTAGGTTAGCGCCCGAGGCCAGGCGGCTGAGCGTCAGTGCCTCGACATCGTTAGCCGACGGATACGTGCGGCGATGATGCGTCACCTGCAGTCCCCCGCCCAGCTCCGCGGTCAGGAAGGGATACTCATCGGGATTGAACGTGAATTCGGCCTTATGCGCGTCCTTTTCCTTCCAGTCCGCGCCGGTCGCGCCGTCATCCAGGAAGGGCGCGAACATATGCAGCATCGTGGGAGGATTGGTGTTAATATGCTGATCCCACGGCGCGTCCACATAGCCGCCCTGCACGGGCAGAGTCACGCCGTCCACTATATACGCGCCGCCCCAGCCGGTCGCCGAGAAGAAAGGCGCGTCCAGTCCGACCTCGTGCGCGATTTGACGCAGCATGCGCATGTGTGCCTTGCCTTCTTTTGTATCGGACGGGCCGCCCACATGGCCGTATTCGTTCTCCAGCTGTATTCCGATTATCGGACCGCCCTCGGTATAGAGCTGTCCGCGCACCTGCTCGGCTATCTTGGTATACAGCTGCCTTGCGTACTTTAGGTACTCAGGATCGTTTGTGCGCGCGACTATGCTTTTGTCATTGACCAGCCAGTCGGGCAGACCGCCGTAGCGGCACTCGCCGTGCGCGAAAGGTCCTATGCGCAGCACCAGCGGCATGTTTATGTCGCGGCACACCTGTACAAACGCGCCCAGATCGCGGCTACCGCTGAAATCCCACTGACCCTTGATCTCCTCATGGTGATTCCAAAAGACATATGTCGCGATTATCTGCACGCCGCCCGCGCGCATCTTGTTGAGCTCGCGACGCCAATCCTCTTTGGGATAGCGCGAAAAGTGTATCTCGCCCATCACGGGCAGTATGGGCTTGCCATCCGCCATGAAGTAGCGACTGTTGACCGTGTACTTGCCCGCGCCCATGTCAAATGCTTTGGGCTCGCGATACTGACCGTCGATATTGATTTGCATGTTTTTGACCTCCCCTGTAATGTATTTGTCTATGATAGTATTATACTTGATAGTCGGGAGAATTGAAATAGGTTTTTTATATCACTCAAACTGTGTTTTTATGTACTTTCTTTAGGATTCTCTGCTGAATTACAATACAATTAAATTACGCCTTTTGCGTGGACAAGGCGGATTTCCGGTATTATAATTGAACTTACATTTGAGATTATTGCGTGGAATGCGCCTCACAGTATTCTTTTGCATAAATTTGCATAAAGTAGAAAGACAGGAGTGCCCATATGAAATCCGGTTCATTTTACGGCAAGGCATTGGCGGTGCTTATTGCTCTAAGCGCGTTTGCCGTGCCGTCCAGCAATATAGTGTCCGAGGCGGAGGATGCCTATGAGCAGGCCGCCTACCAGGCGCTAATCAAATCGCAGCCGACCGCCGCGCCCACCCAAGAGCCCGTGCCTACGGCTGAAGCTGTCGTTGCTCAGGCGACTCAAGACGCTCAGGCGACGGCAACAATGCTGCCCACGTTCGCGCCCACTGAGGAGCCCGCGTACGAGCTGCCCATGGACACATACGAGGGCGGCTATGCGCCCAAAGAAGAAAACTATTCGACAATCGACGGTGTAGAGTTGCCCGACGGCACTACTACCACGGCGGAGTGCTATAAGGATCCTTCCATCGAGGCGATATGCTATAAGTGGCGCCTGTACGATTCCGACATTCACATAATACGCATAAAGGTGAGCCACGCCAGCCAGCTGCGCACCGCGATATCAAAGGAAGCCGTGGGCAACAGCACATCGGTAACCGCCGAAATGGCCTCGGCAAAGAACGCGGTCGTCGCGATAAACGGCGAGTACTATTCTCAGCGTGAGGGCGCGGTGTTTATAGTAAAGCAGTCCAACGTAATCAAGTCGTCGCCCGCGCGCAGCTTGCATCAGCTCATAATCGACACAAACGGCGACTTCCACATAACCACCAGCCGCAGCGACAGCGAAAGCATGATCGCGCAGATTGGCAGTAGTGTCTATCAAGGTTTCACATTCGGTCCCGCGTTGGTTGTGGACGGCGTGGCGACCAGCTATGACGATTACCAATTCGATGCCGACGGCGACAATCCGCGCGCCGCAATAGGTCAGATAGGGCATCTGGAATACATAATATGCGCGGTTGACGGGCGCAACGATGAGAATAAAGGCGTAACCGCTTCGCAGCTCGCGGACATAATGGCGCAGATAGGCTGCACCAGCGCATACAATCTTGACGGCGGCGGTTCGACATCGCTATACTGGCACGGTCAGATAATCAACCATATGAATTACAGCGGCAATCAGCGCGAAATAAGCGATATCGTTTACTTCGCATCGTCCTATCCCGGCTGATACTGCTAAGCACAAAGGAAGGATCGCCAGATGAGTACACGCGGGTTGATATTCGCAATCGGCGGATTGCGGCTTACCGGATACGGTCTTATAATGGCGCTGGGTCTGCTGCTGGGATACATTGTGGCGTCGCAGCAGGCAAGGCTAAGGCGCATAAGGTCATCCGCAGTAAATAAGGTTTGCTTTTTCGCAATTCTGTTTGCCTTAATTGTCGGACGCATTATATACGTCATAGCGAACGTAGGCTTTTACGGACAGTATTTAAGCGCGATACCGCGCATATGGGAAGGCGGCGTATCGACATTGGGCGCCGTTGCCGGCGCGGTGTTGGGTACATTCATAGGCTCGGGAAAGCGCGGCTTTAAGCGCGCGCTGGACACGCTTGTACCCGGTATGCTGCTTGCGCTTGCGGTATGCCGTCTGGGCGAGCTTACCACATGGCAGGGGCGCGGCATGACGGTTTCAAGCGGCGTCATATTCCCCATCGCTATCAACAATTCGCTGGGAGCGCGTTGTCTTGCGGTATGCATATATGAAGCCGTTGCGGCGCTGCTTATTATGCTGCGCGCGACATCCATGCGCATTAAGCCTTCGGGGCGCAGCGGTCTTACATCGCTGATGCTATTGGGACTTATACAGGTGCCGCTTGAGTCCATGCGCTCGGACGACTTCTTGGCGATAGGCTTTGTCAAGGTGGATCAGCTGATAGGCATGCTTATGGCCGTTGCGATTATATCGGTATTCCTGCGCGGACATTTGCGCGCGGGCAAGAATGCGATGTTCGGACTTGCCGCATTCCTTATCGCAATCGCAATGGTCGTCATGTGCGTATTGGAGGAGTTCAAGATAGACGACAGCAGTAACCTCCTGCTCAACTACTTTATGCTGCTGATATACGTAACGGTAATGGGCGCGTGCGGGCTGTATCTGAATGTGGGCTGGCGCGCGGCACAGGCGCAAAATGGCGAGCGCGGCAATACGGCGCGCGTAGGCAATCACAGACCCAATTCGACATACTACCCCGGCACATACGCCTCGGCACGCGCGCAACAGGCGCAGCAAAGCGCACCCGCGCCGCAGTACTCACGGCGCGTCGACGCATATCGTCAGGCGCAGGCACAGGCCACACGCCGCAGTCGCTAAAAACAGATATTCACACCGCGCCCGTCATAAATTGACGCGGCGCGGCTTTTTATCGGAGGCAATTATGTTTGATATGCTGCTTAACATAAACGGATTCGATGTGCGTGCACGCTATACTCAAGGCACGATTGAGCGCGTGTTTAGGCCGATATGCACGCGTCTAAACGACATGTATAAGACTGCTTCACGCCCGCAAATCGCGCTGCTCGCCGCACCGCCGGGCGCGGGTAAGAGCACGCTTGCACACGCGTTGGGCGTATATGCGCGTAAAGAAGGCTTATCCCCCATCGCCGCGCTGGGCATGGACGGCTTTCACTATAGGAACGAATACCTGCGCACGCATACCGATGAAAACGGAACGCTCTTAAGCAGCATAAAAGGCGCACCGTCTACATATGACCTTGATAAGCTAATCGATGCAATTAAGCAGCTGCATACCGGCAAATGTATGTGGCCTGTATATGACCGCAACGCGCATGAGCCTTCACCTAATCCCATGCGGGTATCGGGCGGCATATTCATCGTAGAAGGCAATTGGCTTATGCTGAATGCACCCGTGTGGCGCGATTTAAGGGACATGTGCGACATATCGATAGGCATTGACGCGGACGAAGACTTACTCATGCCGCGCCTTATCGCGCGCAAGGTGCGCGGCGGCATGGACGAAAATGCCGCGCGCGAATTCTGCATGCGCTCCGATCTTGACAATATCAGACTTTATGAAAGTCGAAAACTTCCCTGCGATATAGAGCTAAAGCAGGCGCAAAGTGATGGCGCAATCGAGCTTATACCGCTAAGCGGCTTATGTTAGGTCGTGATCGGTTCACAATATGTTAACGCATAACGCTTGACAGTCTTAACCGGCGCGGATATAATAATTCTCAAATGCAGTGACAGGGATGTATCCCATTGATACGCGCTTTTCAGAGAGTCGGCGTAAGGTGCAAGCCGATGCGCGGCGTTGGGATCGGCCCCCCTGAGTAAGGCATTAGCCTTCCGAGCAGCGCGCCCCGTAGCGAATCGCTAAGGCGCGACGGCGGTCGCCGTTATCGACTCAAGAGAGGCCCTTAAAAGGGCAATCAAGGTGGTACCGCGAGAGCGCCATTTCGTCCTTGAACGAGATGGCGCCTTTTTATGCCCATGGCGATATGCCGCGGGCGACACACACTAAAAGGAGCGACTGACATGAACATGAACATATCCACAGCTGCCGAGCTGCGCGCGCTCTTCCTCAAGTTTATGCAGGAAAAGGGTCACGCACTTATCCCCAGCGCATCGGTTATACCCGAAAACGATCCCACCGTACTTTTCACCACCGCGGGCATGCATCCGCTGGTTCCCTATCTGATGGGCGCAAAGCACCCCATGGGCACCCGCCTGACCGACGTGCAGAAGTGCGTACGTACCGGTGATATCGACGATGTAGGCGATCCTTCGCACTGCACGTTCTTCGAGATGCTGGGCAACTGGTCCCTGGGCGACTACTTCAAGAAGGAAGCCATCTCCTGGAGCTGGGAATTCTTGACCAGCAAGGAATGGCTGGGTTTGGATCCCGACAAGCTGGCATTCACCGTATTCGCGGGCGACGAGAACTGCCCTCGCGATGAGGAGAGCTACGAGCTGTGGCGCTCCATGGGCGTAAAGGAAGACCACATCTTCTTCCTGCCCAAGGAGAACAACTGGTGGGGTCCTGCCGGCGTAACCGGTCCCTGCGGTCCTGATACCGAGATGTTCATAATACGCGATGTGCCCGATTGCGGTCCCGACTGCTCCCCCGCTTGCGACTGCGGCAAGTACCTGGAGATATGGAACGACGTATTCATGCAGTACAATAAGCAGGCCGATGGCACGTTCGTACCGCTACAGCAGAAGAACGTCGACACCGGTATGGGTCTGGAGCGCACGATAAGCGTACTGACCGGCAAAAAGACCGTGTACGAGACCGACCTGTTCACCGACATAATCGCAAAGATTTGCGAGCTGTGCGGACATCAGTACGGCGAGAGCGACGAAGTCACCCGCTCCATACGCATAATCGCCGACCATATGCGCACCGCTACCATGATACTGGGCGATGACAAGGGCGTAAGCCCCTCCAACGTTGACCAGGGCTACGTACTGCGCCGCCTGATCCGCCGCGCCGTGCGCCACGGCATGAAGCTAGGTATGCCTGAACATGCTACCTGTGAAATCGCGAAGGTAATCATAAAGCAGTACGAGGATGTATATCCCGAGCTCAAGCGCAACAGCGCGTTCATACTTGAGCAGCTGGCACTTGAAGAGGATCGCTTCCAGAAGACTCTGAAGCAGGGTCTGAAGGAATTCGAAAAGGCGGTAAACAAGCTGGGCGATGCCAAGGTAATCGACGGCATAACCGCGTTCCACCTGTACGACACATTCGGCTTCCCCATCGAGATAACCAAGGAAATGGCCGCCGAGCGCGGTCTGAGTGTGGACGAGAAGGCATTTGAAGAGGCGTTCAAGAAGCATCAGGCTACCAGCCACGCCGGTGCGGAGCAGCGCTTTAAGGGCGGTCTGGCCGACCACACCGAGGCCACCGCGCGTCTGCATACCGCAACCCACCTGCTGCACGCGGCACTGCGCAAGGTAATAGGTCCCGAGGTTGCTCAGAAGGGTTCCAACATAACCGCCGAGCGCCTGCGCTTCGACTTCTCCTGCCCGCGCAAGCTGACCAAGGACGAGTTGGCCGAGGTCGAGCGTCTGGTAAACGAGTCCATAGAGGCCGCCGCGCCCATCACCTGCGAAGAGATGACCGTAGACGAGGCAAAGGCTCAGGGCGCTATAGGTCTGTTCGAGAGCAAGTACGGCGAGCGCGTCAAGGTGTACACCATGGGCAAGTTCTCCAAGGAAATCTGCGGCGGCCCGCACGCAAGCAATACCGCCGATCTGGTACACTTCCACATACAGAAGGAAGAGTCCTCCTCCGCCGGTGTGCGCCGCATAAAGGCCACCATCGATGCCAATAAGTAATTGTATGGGATAAACAAAATGAGCTGTCGCAAATACGCGGCGGCTCTTTTTTTGTAAGCTCGCTTAGGTTGCTTTATTTATCGATATCGGCTCATATTCGCGTAAAATAGCGAGTGCAGACACGTTTTTCGTGATTTTACCATGAACGGGTTTACAGTGTGCGTAAGTCGTATTATCATTTTATCGAATCTAATCCAAAATACCGATATGGAGCATGATGCATATGGATATGAATAAACTGCTTAGCGATATAGAGTGCGTTGCCCGCCGCGCATCGAAGATAATGCTTGAGGTGCATAACTCGCCCGCGCATAAGAAGGAAGGGCACTATAATTTCGTCACCGATGCCGATGTGCAGGTGCAGAATACGCTGATAAGCGAGCTTAGCGCGCTTGTGCCCGATGCCGTGTTCTTTGCCGAGGAGAAGGAGAACCAGCAGCTGACAGACGCGTACACGTTCATAATCGACCCGATAGACGGCACGCTTAACTTCATGCACGACCATGCGCGCTCGGCGATATCGATTGCGCTCATGCACATGCGCGAGCCCGTGCTGGGGCTGATATACGATCCGTACCGCGATGAGATGTTTACCGCGCTGAAAGGTCAGGGCGCATACCTAAACGGCGCGCGCATACATGTATCCGATATGCCGTTTGACAGGGCGCTGGTGGCAGTGGGAACATCGCCGTACTATGCCGAACTGGCGGAGCGCACGATGGCGATTGCGCTCGACTTTCTAAAGCAGGCCGGCGATCTGAGGCGTTCGGGCTCGGCGGCAATCGATCTATGCTATGTTGCATGCGGAAGGCTGGACGTGTCGTATGAGCTGAGGCTGTCGCCGTGGGATTTCTGCGCGGGCGCGCTGCTGATACAGGAAGCCGGCGGAAGGTTTGAGCTGCCGGTCAACGGCAAGGTAAGCGGCCGCGACTACGGCAAGCCCGGATGCGTGCTGACCGCGAATCAGCTATGCTTTGATAAGGCGCTGGGGATTATTGCGGAGCATGTGCGGGGCGTTGTTAGCTGTTAGCTGTTAGCGGTTAGCCGTTAGCTTGAGTTAGAATGCGGGGACGAAGTGACTAGTGACTAGTAGGCGAGTGACTAGTTTGAGTTAGTGTGCAAGGCTACTCATACAACCAGTAACACGTCCGCAAACAAGTTTTCGCGCCCCACTCTAATATATGGTGGGGCGTGAAC
>CAYTOU010000094.1:0-9086 GCA_964439295.1 uncultured Oscillospiraceae bacterium | reverse complement strand
ATTACCTAAGGCAGTCGTGGATAGAGATGACCCCGCGCGAAAAGGAAGCCTTCTACGACAGGTACTTAAGGAAGGTAGAGCTGCGAATTGACTCGGAGGGGAAAGTTAGTTTGAGGATACCGGGGGCGTATTAGCTGTTAGCTGTTAGCCGTTAGCTTGAGTTAGAGTGCGGGGTTACGTTAGAGGGACTAGGGAACAGGGATTAGGGAATAGATTGAGTTTGAATGCGGGGTTACGCCGTAACCCAGCCCCTGGCGTCCCTGAAAGGGAAGCTGCCGCCTCAGCGGCTGAAGGGTTCCATTCTTGCGAAACATGTGCACATGACGCAAGGTATAACCCTTCCACCGCTTGCGCGGTCCCCCTTCCCTTTCAGTGAAGGCTTTATGTTAGTGTGCAAGCAACTCTTCAAAACAGATATTCTATTGCCTGTTTCATGCTTTTGCGTACCTTATTTACGCTGTATTGAGTTAGAATGCAAAGTAGCTCAGCATTTCTAACTAAAGCTAACAGCTAACGGCTAACGGCTAACAGCTCCCCCATCCCCCACCTATAGCCCCAGCCTATATCTGCCCATTGCATTTACAGATTAGACAAGTAGGTATATCCGCGCTATAATTCATACATCAACCGTGCAGTGCGTACGGAATACGGAAGGAGGCAACCGCGATGGCAATTATTCGAATGTGCATGCGTATACGCGACCCGATTGCACCCGCCCGATACCGTGCCATGCGCATGGTATAACCTGCATGAGTTTTTTTGTGACATTGCAGAGCGGCGGTGACTGCTCTATTTTTATGCCTAAAAATGGGAGAAGCGAGCGATGATTGAGCTAAAAAGCGTGTCAAAGGTCTTTAATGACGGCAAAGGCGAGTTCAAAGCGGTAAGCGATGTCAGCCTGAGTATACGGGACGGCGAGGTGTTCGGCATAGTCGGCTACTCCGGCGCGGGCAAGAGCACACTTGTCAGGTGCATCAACCTGCTTGAGCGCCCCACATCGGGCAGCGTGCTGGTGGACGGCAGGGACATGACCAAGCTGCGCGGGCGCGCGCTCAACGAGGCGCGTCAGGGCATAGGCATGATATTCCAGCAGTTCAATCTGTTTTCGACACGCACGGTGTTCGATAATGTGGCGTATCCGCTTAAGTATTCGCATATAAATCGCGCGCAGCTTAAGGAGCGCGTGGAATCGCTGCTTGAGTTCGTCGAGCTAAAGGACAAGCGCAATGCGTATCCGTCCCAGCTTTCGGGCGGTCAGAAGCAGCGCGTGGCAATCGCCCGCGCGCTGGCGTGCGACCCCAAAGTGCTACTGTGCGACGAGGCGACCAGCGCGCTTGACCCGCAGACGACCGGCTCAATACTCAAACTTCTAAAGCGGCTCAACCGTGAAACCGGCATAACGATAGTCATGATCACTCACCAAATGCAGGTGGTAAAGGAAATCTGCGACCGCGTCGCCGTAATGGAGAACGGGCGCGTGGTCGAAACCGGCGAAGTGTACGACGTGTTCACCCACCCGCAAGCGCCGGTCACGCGCAGCTTTGTCGATTCGGCGAGCAACTTAAGCGGCATATACACGCTAATCGAGCAGAACCACCCGATTACGCGCCTAAACAAGGGCGAGCGCATAGTGCGATTGCAGTACAGGCGCGGCAGCGCGGGCGAGGCGCTCGTGTCGCGCGCGTCGCAGCAGTTCGGCGTGGCGGTCAACATAATATTCGGCAATGTCGAATTGATAGGCGATGAGCCGCTGGGCTGCCTGATAGTCAAGCTGTCGGGGCAGGAAGAATCGGTGGCGCGCTCGGTGGACTTCTTTTCGGAAAATCAGGTGGATGTGGAGGTGATTAGCGATGCAGGCATTGCTTGAAAGCTGGTTCCCCAACGTATGCGCAAGCCCGGATCGCTTCTTTCAGAGCATAGGCGAAACGCTGCTTATGACCGGCTGGGCGGGCAGCCTTATGCTGCTGATAGGGCTCACATTGGGCGTGATACTGGTAATCACCCGCCCGCACGGCGTGCTTGAAAACAAGATCGTGTACGGCGTGCTGGATAAGGTCATTAACCTGCTGCGCTCCATCCCCTTCGTGATACTCATAGCGCTGCTTATGAACGTGACCAAGTTCATAATGGGCACAAAGATAGGCGTGCGCGGCGTTATAGTGCCGCTGGTGGTCGGTTCGGCGCCCTTCTTCGCGCGCCAGGTCGAAACCGCTCTGGTCGGCGTACCCTCGGGACTGGTCGAGGCGGCAAAGGCCATGGGCAGCAACACATTGGGCATAATATTCCGCGTATACCTAAAGGAAGGCGCGGCCGCAATCGCGCGCGGCGCAACGATAACGATAATAAGCCTAATAGGTCTTACCGCAATGGCGGGCTATGTGGGCGCGGGCGGTCTGGGCGACTATTCGATAGTGTACGGCTATAACTACAACCGCATGGACATAGTATGGGCGGCGGTCATAGTGATAGTGCTGATAGTGTCGGTAATACAGATGGTCGGCTCGTTCATAGCGCACAGGAACACTCACTAAAATAAATCGAATTTACGGAGGTAACTTAATATGAAACGCATATTTGCTCTGCTGCTGGTTATATTCCTTCTCCCCGCTTATGCACTCGCCGATTCGGGCGAAACGACAACCGTGCGCATCGGCGTGACCGGCGCGTTCTATGAGGATCTGTGGCAGGGCGCAATCGATACGCTCGCGCAGGAAGGCATCAATGTCGAGCTGGTTCAGTTTTCCGACTTCTCGCTGCCCAATAACGCGCTGGATAGCGGCGATATCGAGCTGAACGCGTTCCAGCATCACGCATACTTCAATAACGACACCACGACTAACGGCTATGACCTGGCTGTGCTGTCCGACACGTTCGTGATCACGATGAACCTGTATTCGCAAAAGTACTCCACAATCGATGAGCTCATCGCCGCGACCGAAAATGGCAAGCCCACGATAGCCGTGCCCAACGATGCCACTAACTACGGGCGCGCGCTGCTGGTGCTTGAGAGCGCAGGTCTACTGGAGCTGGGCGAATACGAAGGCACGCCGCTGGAAGAGAACATAGTATCCTCTAAAGTCGAGCTGTACGCGGTCAACGCGTCCATGACGTATCAGTACCTGAGCGATGTCGATGCCGCGATAATCAACGGTAACTACGCCGCCAGCTATGGCGTAGACCCCGCAAGCGCGATATATTACGAAACAATCGACCTGAGCGACGATAATTTCACCTGCGTAATAGCCTGCCGCGCCGCCGACGTGGACAACGAAACGTATAAGCGCGTGGCCGAGGTCTTCTGCTCCGACGTGACCACGCAGATAGTTGACGAGAAGTTTAGCGGCTTCTTTGAGCTGGTGTGGGAGGTTGGCGCGGACGCGGAGGACGCGGAGTAGTGACTAGTGATTAGTAGGCGAGTGACTAGTTTGAGTTAGAATGCGGGGTTACGTTAGAGGGACTAGGGAACAGGGATTAGGGATTAGATTGAGTTAGAGTGCGGGGACGGAGTGACTAGTGACTAGAGTTGCGTTAGTGTGCGATGCCGCTCATACAACCCGCCGCGCGTCCGTAAAAGCCGTCTTCGCGCCCCACTCTAATATATGGTGGGGCGTGAACTGCACTGCCGAGTCTATACTGAGCCGCCGAACGGGTTCGGCGGTGAACATCCGCGGGTGAATCGTTCTACACGAAATACATCCCATTCGCGGAGACCCGAAACTGACAGGATTACGAAACGCGGTGAGATATATCGCCGCGAAAGCAAGAAACGCCGCTGGCTCATGGCGAAACCAGCAGCGAAAGAATACAGACGCACCTTCCAATATATAATCCGTTCCCTTGCCTGCTCATAGTAGCCCCTCATCAGAAAGGCCGCAGGCAGATCAAAGTTTCTTTGTTTCTTTCTTTTCAAAGAAAGAAACGTACTCTCGTACCACCCAAAGGAGTGATAGCAATGCTAGAAGACCTAAAGAAGATAATAGGCGACGACAGCCGCATAGTGGTTGATGAGATACCGGATAAGTACTTGAGCGATACATTGGGACGTATGCGCGGGACGGCGAGGGCGCTGGTGTTTCCGACGTCGACACAAGAGGCGGCGGGGGTCGTGCGGTACGCGTGGGAGAATGGGCTGCCGGTAACGCCGCGCGGCGCGGGAACTAATCTGGTCGGATCGACTGTGCCGCATGGCGAAGGCATTGTGCTGGACTTTTCCAAAATGAATAGAGTGCTGGAGATAGACGAAGAGACGTTTACCGCAACGGTCGAGCCCGGCGTGGTGCTGGAAGACTTCCAAAAGCTCGTCGAGTCTAAAGGACTATTCTATCCCCCCGATCCCGGCGAAAAGACAGCGACCATCGGCGGCAATATATCGACAAACGCCGGCGGCATGCGCGCCGTTAAATACGGCGTGACCCGCGATTACGTCAGAGGGCTTGAGGTAGTCACGGCAGACGGACGCGTCATAAACGTAGGCTCTAAAAACGTAAAGGACGCAACCGGTCTTAGCCTTAAAAACCTGATAATCGGGTCGGAAGGTACACTGTGCGTGATAACTAAGTGCATACTGCGCCTGGTGCCTAAGCCTGAATTGTCCCGCTCCGCGTTGGTGCCCTTCGGAAGTCTTAAGGACGGCATAACCGCCGTGCATGGTATAATCGAGTGTAACGCTAACCCCACCGCAATAGAATTCATGGAGCGTAGCGTGGTGGAGCTGGGCGAAAACTATATCGGCGATTATAAGTTCCCCTGCCCCGAGGCTAAGGCGTATATACTGTTGACTTTCGATGGAACCGAAGAACAGGTCAATGAAGGCGTAAAGCGAGTTAAGACTGTTATCGGTAAGTATAACGCGCTCGACTTTATTGAGCTCACCGACGCGAATGAGTCCGCGGCGGTCTGGCGCGTGCGCGGCTGCCTGGTTAAGGCGGTCGAGGCGACGTCCGAACAGGAACCCGTCGATCTGGTAGTGCCCATAAACCGCACGGTCGAATTCATAAAGTACGTGCATGAGCTTGAGGAGCGTAGCGGCATGAGAATGGTCGCATTCGGTCACGCGGGCGACGGCAATGTCCATCTGTGCATAGTGCGCGGCAACCGCAGCGATGAAGAGTGGAATACCGAACTCAAGCGCAATATGTCCGACCTGTATAGAAAGGCGTATCAGCTGGGCGGTCTGACGTCCGGCGAGCATGGCATAGGTCTGGGCAAGCAGCCCTACTTCATCGAAAATACCAACCCCACCAATATCGAACTCATGCGCTCGATAAAGGACGCGCTGGACGCGCGGCATATACTAAATGACCATATATCCTATCTGAAGTGAGGTAATTAAAATGCCTAAGCTGTCCGGCCGCACGGCCACATTCACCGACTCGGTAATACGCCGCATGACCCGCGTGTCCAATCAGTATGGCGCGGTTAACCTGTCGCAGGGCTTCCCCGACTTCGACCCGCCGCACGAAATTACCGATAGACTTGCCGAAATTTCGGCGCACGGCCCGCATCAGTACGCCGTGACCTGGGGCGCGCAGAATTTCCGCGAGGCACTGGCGCGCAAGCACGCGCACTTTACCGGCCTAAACATAGACCCCGCGACCGAAATAGTCGTGACCTGCGGCTCCACCGAGGCCATGATGGCCGCCATGATGACCGTGACCGATCCCGGCGATGAGGTCATAGTGTTTTCGCCGTTTTACGAAAACTACGGCGCGGACGCTATACTTTCGGGCGCGCAGCCCATATACGTGCCGCTCTACCCGCCCGAGTTTAACTTTAATCCGGATGAGCTGGAAAGCGCGTTCAAGCGCCACCCCAAGGCGCTGATACTGTGTAACCCCTCCAACCCCTGCGGTAAGGTGTTTACACGAAAAGAGCTTGAGTATATAGCGCAGCTCGCGGATAAGTACGACGTGTTCGTAATAACCGATGAGGTATATGAGCATATCGTGTACGCGCCGTATGAGCATGTGTACTTTGCGACACTCCCCGGCATGCGCGAAAGGACGATCACCTGCTCGTCACTGTCCAAGACGTATTCGATAACCGGCTGGCGCCTGGGCTACATAATCGCCTCGCCCGAGATAGTGGACGCGGCGCGCAAGGTGCATGACTTTTTGACAGTGGGCGCGGCGGCACCTCTTCAGGAGGCGGCCGTGGTCGGGCTCAATTTCGGCGACGACTATTATAAGTGGCTCAAGGACAAGTATACGCATATGCGCGACTTGTTTATAGGCGGACTTAACCGAATAGGGCTTGAGCATACCACCCCGCAGGGTGCATACTATGTAATGCTTGATATATCCGGCATGGGCTGGGATGACGATGTGGCATTCTGCGAGGCAATGGCGCGCGACGTGGGCGTGGGCGCAGTGCCCGGCTCGTCGTTCTTCCATGAGCCGGTCAATCACTTGATCAGGCTGCACTTCGCCAAGCAGGACGCGACTCTGAACGAGGCGCTTAACCGCCTGGAGAGCTTTAAACAAAAAATGAAGCGTTAAACGCATGTGCGTTGAAAGGAGCAATATCGCATGACGGGAGATCTGCGCAAGCGCAAACCGGTGGTGTGGATGACTGTGACCGCAATGCTGACCGCGGCCAATATAGTGCTCAGCATGAGCGTGTTTTCAGTGCCCGTTCCGGGCGGACACTTTTACCTAAACGATGTCATAATAGACACCGCCGCCATGCTGCTGGACCCGTTCGCCGCGTTTGTAGTGGGCGGCGTGGGGTCATTCCTGGGCGATGCGATATTCTACCCCGCGCCTATGTTTGTGTCGCTTATCACGCACGGACTGCAGGCGGTCGTCATAAGCCTATGCACGCATAAGCTTAAGAAATTGCATCCGGCATT
This sequence comes from uncultured Oscillospiraceae bacterium, assembly GCA_964439295.1. Lineage (GTDB taxonomy): Bacteria > Bacillota > Clostridia > Christensenellales > Aristaeellaceae > Fimadaptatus. The sequence goes on along the minus strand of CAYTOU010000094.1, from coordinate 2,236 downwards.
GGCTTCCGGCATAGGCGTTGTGCTGGGCGCGCTTATAATGGTCGCGGGCTACACGCTGGGGCGCGCGTACGTATACTCTACCCCGGAATACGCGATAATCAAGCTGCCGTTTGAATTTCTGCAGGCGGGCGTGGGCGCGGTCGCGTCCATGGTGCTGATACACGGCGCGCACCTAAGCCGCGTGTTCGACAGGATTATACTCAGGGGATAACATTTTACCGCATATGGTTGAACTTAAAAACTCCGGCATGCTATAATAGTGCCGGAGTTTTTCTATACCAAAAGGAGCTGTTTTAGGCATGAAAAGGTGCATTGCACTTCTGTTAACCCTGATAATGAGCATGGGCGTATTCGCGTATGCCTATGCCGAAGGCGAAGAACAAACCACAGCGGAGGACAGCAGCGTGAAGACGGTAGTAAGCGGCGACATGGAGATGGACTATCTGGCGTTCGGCTCGGGCGAAAAGAGCCTGATCGTGATACCGGGCCTGTCGATACACAGCGTAATGGGTCTGGCGGACGCGATTGAGACGTCCTACAGCGACTTTACCGACGAGTACACGGTATACGTGTTCGACCGCGCGAAGGACATAACCGAGGGCTACACCGTGCGCGACATGGCGAGCGACACGGCAAGCGCCATGCAGGCGCTGGGCATCGAAGACGCCGACATATTCGGCGCATCGCAGGGCGGCATGATCGCCATGTACATCGCAATCGACCACCCCGAGCTGGTCAACAAGATGATACTATGCTCCACCCTAGCCGCGCCCAACGACACGTTCCTTGCCACAGTCAACGAGTGGATTGCGCTTGCGCAGGCCAAGGACGAAGAAGGCCTACTCGAGAGCTTTGCCGACAAGGTCTATTCGGAAAACACGCTCGCGGCGTACCGCGATGTGCTTATTTCGTCCAACGCGGGCATAACCGACGAGGAGTACGCGCGCTTCATAATACTGGCCTCGGCGTGCCTGACATTCGACTGCTCGGAAGAGCTTGACAAAATCCAGTGCCCCACGCTGGTCATAGGCGCGGAAGGCGACAAGGTACTGACGAGCGATGGCCCCAAGGCAATCGCCGCGGCGCTGGGATGCGAGAGTTTTATTTATGATGAGTCTTTTGGGCATGCGGTGTATGATGAGGCCGGGGATATAAAGGAGAGGTATCTGGAATTTTTGCATAAAGAAGACGCCTGAATCGATAATTCCACTTCAGGCGTCAAATATGCACTTATGCTGTGCCAATCGGCATTTCAATCCCGATTGCACCCATGCCCAATGTTGTCTTTATGCCAATGCCGGAATAGGGTGCGAAGCAGTATAGCACATCGAGAATTTCTTTGAGCGGTACGGGCAAGCGCGCCTCCAGCACCATTCTTCCTTGAAAGGCAGGTATGCGCGTCTGCTTAAGCGGATGTCTGAGTGTACGCAACTGATAGTCCGCAATGTGCACGTACTGCAGCATTGCCTGCATGGCATCGGGATCGTCCAGTGGCATTTCCGGAAAGCACATATCCCAACGCTGCACAAGTGATTGCAAAATAAGGTGTTCCTGCGGAAATATGACATAGCGCTGAGCTTGCTTAAATGATGTTGGCGTGAGCAGATTCATAGTTAAGCGATTCTGCTCGCGCAGCAGTTCGGCGCGCCGTATCAGCATCTGCGGACCGTCAATCGATTCAACCGCCTTGCCTTCAAAGTAAATGCATCGCTGGTGGAGTTGTGCACATTCCGCTTTTTCAAGCACTTGACCAAAGGCATCCACTGCCTGATCGGTCAGCAGATTGACTATCCAGTACGCATTTCCCGATGCGTCGCCGCGGCACACCGCCTGACTTATGGGCTTTATGCCCTGAACATGCATCTCCTCGCCCACCTGTGTGGGGACTTGAGAGAGCAGCCATGCGTACAGCGGGTATGCCAATGATGCACCATAGGGTTCGGTTTCGTTCTTAAGTTTCAAGCGATACTGCACGATCATTGTATCGAAACCTCACACACGCCAAACTCATATAACACTTTTTGATGGTATCCGTATTTCATCGTATGCGGCGATATGCCACGCTCTGGATCCAAATTATGACCGTGTTTTTTAAAGCTGTATGCTAGCTTATCCGATACCCAAGTAAGTCCGGCTTCAGTGCCCAGATACGGATACGCAAGGCTCTTGGTAAAGAAACCTGCGCCGCCGCCTACGCCGACGCCGCCAAGGCCCTGCGCCTAAGCGAGCGCCTGCG
>CAYTOU010000093.1:6404-9181 GCA_964439295.1 uncultured Oscillospiraceae bacterium | reverse complement strand
GCATGACTCTAAGGCGGAAAGCGCTTCAAGTGAAGCCGCCAAAACCGCCGAGCCGGTTTCCGAAAAAGCCGCCGAAGATAATATAGCCGAACCGGCTGCCGAAGAGCCTACAAAGGAAGTAACCGAAGAGGCTCAAAAGCAGGAAGAGCGCGCGATGGAAGCCGAAGCGGTTGTGGTTGAAGCTGAATCAGATTTGGCGGGCTGTGCCGATGCGCTGGAGGCTGAAACCGAATCCGTTATAGCCGAATCCGAGATAGACGCATCCGAAGGCAAAGAAGACAGTGCCGAGACAGAAGTAGCTCCCGAGGAGACGACTTCCGAAGAAACCACTACAGAAGAAGCTGCTCCCGTCGAAAGCGAACCTGCGGAAGTATCCGAAGAGCCTGCCGCAAACGACATGCCCTTTGAAACCGTCCAGGCAGACGAAGTCGTATCGGATGAAGAAAAGCCGAATGAGCCCATAGTTATCGGCGATACTTCCGACGATATAAAGCTTTCGGGTGACGAAGAGAAAGAGACCAATGGCAGCGATGTGATTTTGCTGTAATGCTGAGGTGAGCGCCATGGAAGATGTGAACAGGAAGATTATAGGTGCCTTCGCGGGAGTGTTGGCAGCGGTGGCGCTTACGCATTTGAACATGTGGCAGTTGGCAATCGTGGTGCTTTTAGGCATTGCGGGCTACCTGCTTTCGGGAATCGGAATTGAACTCAAGCGACGCATAGGTGAAATGATGCGTCGGCGCAGAGAATAGTGGCATTATACCGCCCGGTGGCTCCATGCTTACCGGGCGGTCAATTGCGTCTTATGCAATAGTTGTTTTTTGTTAGAATACGAATTTTGCGCGCCGGGGGAGGCGCACCGGGAGGATACGATGGCTCAATCAAAGACTGAACTTAGGACGAAATCGCGCGATGTCGCGTTTAAGCTGATCTACGAGCGCGAGATCAACAATCAATGCCCCATAATCATCGGCGAAGGCACTACCGATGAAGGCTGTGTCGGCATTGCCACGACAATAACCGGCCTGATGGAAATGGATATGTCAAATCTGGATATGGATTATATCAATACCGTGGTTGACGGCGTGTTTAACAATCTTGAGGACATAGACCAGGCAATTTCCGAGCATCTGCGCGGCTGGACTCTTAAACGCCTTGCGAGAGTCGACCTGAGCATAATGCGTCTGGCTGTATTCGAAATGAAGCATATGCCCGACATACTGACGGCAACGTCGATTGACGAGGCAGTCGAGCTGAGCCATACATATTCAACCGATAAATCCGGTCCGCTCATAAACGGCGTATTGGGCAATATAGGGCGCGAATTGAAAGGCTGAACATAAATTCTACTGAACCCATACATAGGCGAAAGGGGAATACAAATGGCAGCGAATATAATAGATGGTAAGGCGATATCCGAAAAGCTCCGCGAGGGCATGAAGGCAGAAGTAGCAGAAATGGCCGCACAGGGCATGAAGCCCTGCCTGGCAGTCATAATAGTCGGCGAAGACCCGGCAAGCAAGGTATACGTGCGCAATAAGGAGCGCGCCTGCAAGCAGCTTGGCATGGACAGTATACTCTTGCGTCTGCCCGAAGAGACCACACAGCAGGAACTCATCGAGCGCGTTGAGGCACTCAATAACGATAAGTCGGTAAACGGCGTGCTCGTGCAGCTGCCTCTGCCCAAGGGCATAGACGAGGCCGAGATACTGCGCCGAATCAGCCCCGAAAAGGACGTCGACGGCTTCCACGCGGTAAATGCCGGCAGACTCATGCAGGGCGAAAAGTGCACCGTAGCATGCACTCCCGCGGGTTGCCTGGACCTGATTCGCACGACAGGCGTCAATATCGAAGGCGCCGAGGCTGTCGTAGTCGGACGCAGCAACATAGTGGGTAAGCCCATGGCAATGCTGCTGCTGCAGAACAACGCAACCGTCACCATCTGCCATTCGCGCACCAAGAATCTCAAGGAAGTAACCCGCCGCGCCGACATACTCGTGGCTGCTGTGGGCAAGCCGCGCATGATAACCGGCGATATGATTAAGCCCGGCGCAGTGGTCATTGACGTGGGCATAAACCGCGTCGACGGAAAGTTGGTAGGCGATGTGGATTTCGATTCCGCGAGCGAAGTTGCCGGCTGGATAACGCCCGTGCCCGGCGGCGTAGGTCCCATGACCATAACCGAGCTCATGCGCAATACAATCAACGCGACCCGTATGCAGTATGGCGTTTAATAGCATCCCCGACTGGACGCTGAGCGTATCCGACCTGAACGAATACGTGCGCCGCTCTCTGGCGAGCGATCCCATGCTGCGCAGTGTAAAGCTGCGCGGCGAGATATCCGGACTCAAGCGCCATTCGAGCGGGCACATGTACTTCACGCTCAAGGATGAAAACTCGCGCATAGCCGCCGTTATGTTCCGCCAGCAGGTAATGACGCTCGACTTTAGACCCGCGGATGGTCAACAGGTCATAGCTACCGGTAGCGTATCACTCTATGCGGCGGCCGGTCAGTATCAGTTCTATGCCGAGAGCATGCAGCCCGATGGTCAGGGCGATCTGTATGTGCGCTTTGAAAAGCTCAAGCAGCGCCTTTTGCAGGAGGGACTTTTCGATCAGTCGCTCAAAAAGCCCATCCCGATGTACGTGCGCAATGTGGGTATAATTACGTCTCCCACCGGTGCGGTTGTACACGATATTCAGACGGTCGCCGCGCGGCGCGATCCGACGGTCAAGCTCACATTGTGCCCGGTCAATGTACAGGGCGACACCGCGGC
>CAYTOU010000093.1:0-6304 GCA_964439295.1 uncultured Oscillospiraceae bacterium | reverse complement strand
GCGGCAGCCGAAATAGCCGTAGCCGACCGTGAAGAAACCTGTCAAATGCTCGATATGCAGCTAATGCGACTGCAGCGCGCATTAAAAGACAAGCTGGGCGAATACGATGCGCGCATTGAACGCGCATGTGGTAAGCTCGAATCGCTCGGGCCGCGCAATCGCGTGGATCTGTATACCCAGCGCCTGGATGCGCTTGAGCATAGATTGAATCTTGCGCGCGATGCGTATATAAGCAGCTGCAATACGCGCTTAAAAAACAACGAGCTGGCACTTGCACGGTTCAATCCCGAATCCGCCGTTAATACCGAATTGCGCAGGCTAGCCGATTGCGATACACGCATGAAAATCGCAATTGCGCGCAGAATTAAGACCGGTACATCGAATATCGATGCGCTGTGGGCGCGGCTGGACGCACTTAATCCGGAAAACGTTTTGAAGCGCGGCTATGCGATAGTAACTGTGGGCGGCAATGCCGTTTCCAACGCGCATGACATACAGCCGGGTGATCTAATGGATGTGCGCATGCGCGACGGCAATGTGAGCGCGCTCACAATAGACATAAGCGAGCAGCGCGGAGGATAAATATGGCAAAGACACAGAAACAGCCCGGTTTTGAAAAACAGCTTGAGCAGCTGGAAGAGGTTATTGCCTCGCTTGAGCAGGGCGATATGCCGCTGGACAAGTCAATCGAGGCGTATAAGCGCGGCGTTGAGCTGACACGCACACTGCGCGCTCAGTTAAACGGCGCAATCGAGCAGCTCAAGGTGCTGGACGCGGATACAAACGATAACGCGGACGAAAGTCGGGAGGATGAACAATGACTCGCGAAGAGTATATCCAAAAGACAAATGAATATCGCACGGCAATAGAGGCGGAGCTCAATCGCCTTCTGCCCGAAAAGGGACGCGGCGATATACCGGCACTGCTGCGCAACTCCATGCGCTATTCGCTCCTGGCCGGCGGCAAGCGCTTGCGTCCTGTGCTACTGCTAGCGGCATGCGATATGCTGGGCGGCGGGGAAGGCGCGCTTACGTGCGCATGTGCCCTGGAAATGATACATACCTATTCGCTGATACACGATGACCTGCCGGCGATGGATAACGACACCTTGCGCCGCGGCAAGCCCACAAACCATGTGGCGTTTGGCGAAGGTCAGGCGATACTGGCAGGTGATGGACTGCTCACATACGCGTTTGAATGTGTATTGAGCGATGCGTTAAAGCGTAGCGGCGCTGATGCCATTCGCGAAATAAAGGCGCTCAAGTGCATAGCCGATGCCGCCGGTTGCAGCGGCATGATAGCGGGTCAGTGTGCCGACCTGGCGTGCGAGCGCACGGACGGCAAGGACACATATCAAGACATAGTACGCACGGGCAGCGAATGCTCGGCGCGCGAAATGCTAGCGTACATACATCATAGAAAGACCGCCCGCATGATAATGGCGGCATTTGAGGCTGCATGCGAGCTGACCGATGCGGATACTCAAACGTATACCAAGCTCATGAAATTCGCAGAACCCTTCGGCATGCTGTTCCAGGTCGTCGATGATTATCTGGATGCATGCGGTGACAGCGCCGCTCTGGGCAAAAATGTAGGCAAGGATGCCGCCAGCGGCAAGCTGACATACATAACGCTCTACGGCATAGAGCGTACACTGACCATGCGCGACGATCTCGTTCGTCAGGCGCGCACGGCACTTAACTCAATTCCGGACAGCGATTATCTGGCGTATGCGCTGGATGATATGGCTTGCCGTGAGAGATGACAGGGGGACAATTACTTGGACGGGTTGGAGGCACTTTTGGCAAATCACGCGCTGCTATCGGCTATAAGCGGTTGGGTCGTGGCACAGGCGCTTAAAGTGATACTGACTTTCCTTACATATAAGCGTTGGGACTTCTCGCGCATGTTCGGCTCGGGCGGCATGCCATCGTCACACTCCTCATTCATATGCGCGCTTGCGACCTCAATCGGAATTTCACGCGGCTTTCAGAGCGCGGAATTTGCCATAGCAGTTGCGCTCGCACTTATAGTCATGTACGATGCCGCCGGTGTAAGGCGCTCTGCGGGCAAGCAGGCCGCCGCAATCAACCGCATTATACAGGACATGATGAAGCGCGGCAGCGGTCTTACTCAGGTCAATCTTAAGGAACTCATTGGCCATACGCCGTTTGAAGTGCTGGTAGGTGCGCTTCTGGGCATATTCCTGGGAATACTATTTACCTAAAAAAGCGATATAAAAAGCAGGGGAGTCGGCATAAACCGGCTCCCCGATATTTTTGGCTTAATCTGGGGCTATTCACACAGCTTAGAATATCAGCGACAATACGGCGATTACCGCAGCGGTAACAATGGGCACCGTCACCGTGTCGTCGCCGTTTTTTGTAATGAGCTCCGTATAAGCCGAAAACGGCGCGGCGATAAGCGCGTATAGTATGCACTGATACCACTCCAATTGCATAGTAAACATCATGCCCACCGCACCCGATATAAACGCGAACGCAGCCATTGCCAGCGAGCCTTCCCAAGTCTTATGCGAATCGGCAAGCGGCAGATTGGCTTTGTGCTTGCCGTATCTTTTGCCTACAAGTGCCGCCGCGGCATCGCCCATGCCCCACATGAGCGTGGCGGCGACTGCGATATACGGCTTATTCAGCACGCCCCAACACACTGTTATGAGCGCCGCATACATCGAAAAGAGCAGCAGCAGGCTCTTTTTGACCTCGCCGGCTTTCTTTTCGACAAACAGATCGCCATACCACGGACATTTTTCGACCGCGCACAGTATCGGATATACGACCGCCGCAAACAGTAGCGATGTAATGGCCGCCGCCTGCCAGCTCTGCGCTTCCAATGTCATCTCAACCAGGCACGAAAAGGCTATCATGTGCAATAGCTTGCGAAACACGTACTTGGGTATTTTCTTAAATATCAGATATACGATTAAAAGTGCGCTCGCTGTAAAGAACACATATTCGCAGAATTCCAATGCACACTCGGCAATTTGCATAAGCAATGTGCACTTCACGAGTACATCTCTGTAGTTAAGGCATATCATAGCCGCGCCCAGTATAGTCAATACCACGCCGACCGCAATGCCGACCGTGCGATTCTTTACCCTGTTGGCAAATTGCGCCGATACTAGCGATGATATAGTGGCCGTGATAATGCATATAATGAGCGCATCCCCGCACTCGGTCAGTATTGTCGGCTCGATTATGATGTGGCTAATTGATGCAATCAGCGCGGTAAACGTCATTATGAATGTGCTCGTGCCCACGGCGCTCTTTAGGTCCATGCCCAGAAATACCGTGAATACGATAAGCATCATCATGCCGCCACCAGTGCCGACAAAGCCCGTGCCAAAGCCTATCGTAAGTCCGAAGAAAAGCGAAATCGCAATGCCTTTTGCGTCTAAAGCGCTTTTGTTGCCCGCACTGTCTTTTCGCTGCGTGTCCGGCTTTACTAAAAAGCGTATGCCTATGCAGAATGTCAAAAACAGCGAAAAGTTGCCCAGCACCGTACTGCCCGCATAATATGCGACTATGCTTCCGACAATGCACATGGATACTATGCATACGAACATTATCCATCCGCGCTTAAGGTCGATGTTCTTGTGCCGCCAATATACTATCGTCGTCACCGCACTGCCCAGTATATCGGATGCCAACGCTATGGCTGTGGCCTGATACGCGCCGGCTTGTCCCGCAAAAGAAGGGCAGAGCACTATAAGTATCGGCACCATGACGGTCGCCGCCGATAGTCCCGCAAGTCCTGTGCCTATGCCCGCGCCTAACGCCGCAACTATGTACCATATGTATTCCAAACTATAAAACCCGCCTTTCGACAGATGAATACCTTCAAACAATACAATTATACATAAAGCGCAGTGACTATTACAACGTGCAATTAAAACAAAATTATGAACTCTTTCAAACGCTGCATAACAGCGGAAAAACGCCACAAAAAATCGCCCATCCGGATTAACTCCGAATGGGCGCAGTCGCGATACCGAAAATATGTTTAACCCATCAAATGCTCGACGAGTATCTTTACGCCTATGCCTATCAGCACAAGGCCGCCGACTATCGTGGCGCGGCGCTTGAACATCTCGCCCAGACGCTTGCCCAGCATTACACCGGCAATCGATATGATGCAGGTCGTGCAGCCGATTATCGTGACCGATGCGCCGATGGGACAGGGCAGTTCGATCAGTGCGAACGATATGCCTACCGCCAATGCGTCTATGGATGTGGCAACAGCCATGAGCAGCAGCGTCCAAGTGCGCGTGGGATCGCCTTCCTCTTCGTCCTCGCCCTCGTGGAACACATCCCACAGCATCTTGCCGCCGATTATCGCCAGCAGTCCGAACGCTATCCAGTGGTCGAATGCCTGAATATATACGGCAACCGAGCTGCCCGCTATATATCCGATTGCCGGCATAAGCGCCTGGAATCCGCCGAAGAATAAGCCGGGCTTCACTGCCTGCCATAGGCGCGGCTTTTTGAGGGTAATACCGGCGGTAACCGATACGGCGAACGCATCCATCGACAACGCTATTGCGGTCAGAAGCAGTTCAAAATATGTCATGTTTTATCCCCCAATTAAATCAAGTCCATCAATTATACCGCCGCTTAGGGCTTTCGTCAACCATACAATTTGAGCCATATGTATTAAGACACAAAAATATTACCTCAAAGCGTTGAGAGTTTGGGCAGGATAGTATATAATAAAGTAGTTGAATCTCCCTTTGCCCGATTGATCAGGAGGGAACAAAATGCCGGACCAATTGCACGCGCCTTCAAATCAGCTGACTAAGCAATGCGACTGTGTCGAGCTGATAATGCCCGCACGCGAAGACATGCTTACGCTTACGCGGCTTACCGCTGCCGGATTGCTTGCACATGTGTCGCGTGACTTTGATATGCAGGAGGATGTAAAGTCCGCCGCTGCCGAGTCATGCTATTGCCTTATGCAGCAGCCGTGTGCGTATGCGCGCATAAAGCTGTGCTTTAGTATGCACAGCGATGAGATTACGCTTAACGTATCGGGACTGGATCCCGCGGTGAGCGTGCCCAATGCGGATCAAGAAAACAGGTGCGTGGACGTGGCGCTTTGCATATTGGAATCCATGGTGGACAGCGTGAATATATCGCTAAATGACGGCGTCATTGACGGCTTCACGCTGAAAAAGCATATCGCCTGACAAAAAGGAGGATGCAATGCTGGAAACTGCCTCCGAACGCGAGCGCGTGCGCGCACTGCTGGGCGAATATTGTGCGACACACGATAGGGCACTGCGCAACGAGCTGGTACAGTATTATATATACATCGCCGAAATCACCGCTCGCCGCTTTTCCGGACGTGGCGTAGAGTACGATGACCTTTTTCAAATAGCGTCGCTTGCGCTTATAACCGCGCTTGATAGATACGACTGCTCGCGCGGCGTTGAGTTTCAGACATATGCTACACCCACCGTTGTAGGCGAGGTCAAAAACTACTTTCGCGATAAGCTCCGTCTTGTGCGCCTGCCGCGCCGTACGACTGAGGCACTCAAGAAGATAGATGCCGCGCGCGAACGCTTGACTCATGACCTGGGGCGCAATCCGACGACTGCCGAGATCGCCGATGCGATGAAGCTGCCGCTTGAAACGGTTGTTGAGGCAATGGACAGCCGCATGGCGGGCTATGGCGTTTCGCTTGATGAAAAAGTGGGCGATGACCTAAGCGTTGCCGAAACACTGGGCGGCAATGATTCCGGATTTGACAATGTCGAAATTCGGGATTATCTTAATAGGGAGCTGGATAAACTGGATGAAACCGAGCGCAAGGTAATCATAGCTCGATTTGTCTGCGAACGCTCACAGCGCGATGTCGCAAATGAATTCGGCGTGTCGCAGATGTATATATCGCGTCTTGAACGGCGCGTGCTCGAAAGATTGCGCGCTGCGTATGAAACTTAAAGCTAAAATAAGATGAGGTGTGTAATTTGGCCGGACGCAGAAGAGTGACCGGAAAGTTCTACTTGATACTGGTGGTTGTCGCCGCCGTAATCGCGTTTTCGGTATACATGACGCGCGATGACACGGTGCGCGAGGTGCTTGTCGAGGCCGGTACAATCGGTCAGACAAACGAAATGGATGCCGTGGTAATGCGCAATGAAACCATTGTCAATGTCGAAAGCTATGCGCGCGTTGACTACGTAGCCGAGGAATGCTCGCTTGTCAGCGAAGGCGATACCGTGGCAAGCATATATGCCTCGGGCTATTCCGAAAAGGAAATGAGCAACCTTGAGGATATACGT
>CAYTOU010000092.1:0-9190 GCA_964439295.1 uncultured Oscillospiraceae bacterium | reverse complement strand
GCGCCCGCGCCCGCCCCACCATATATTAGAGTGGGGCGCGAAAACGGCAATGCGGACGCGCGGCTGGTTGTATGAGCGGCTATCCGGCTCGCGCCCGCCATATATTCGAGCGGGCGCGAGAAGTCGTGTTTTGGGTGGCGCGGCGAGTGTGACCTCTCCGCCCACTGCGGTGGGCACCTCCCCTTTCAGTGGAGGCAGGGGCTTAGTTACGGCGTAGCACCGTTCTTACCCATGATTCTACTACAGTGAAGCAATGGCAAAGCCACATCGTAACGTCGTTCTTACCCCATGGCTCTCCTGAAAGGAGAGCTGCCGCCGCAGCGGCTGAGAGGTCACCGTAACTCCGCAAACTAACTCAACCTAATCCCTAATCCCTAGTCCCTCGTAACCCCGTAACCCCGCATACTAACTCAACTCTAGTCACTCGCCTACTAGTCACTAGTCACTAACCCGTCCCGCATTCTAACTCAAGCTAACAGCTAACCGCTAACGGCTAACAGCTACTCCTCCGCCGCCGCCGTCACCCTACTCGAATACACCACGCCATCTTCAAGCGTGCGCCCCTTGAGCTCGAACAGCTCCTGCACGGTTACCAGCTGATAGCCCTGCTTTACCAGATCGGGCACTATGCGCTCTACCGCGGATGCCGAAAAGTCCTTCAGATCGTGGAACAGCACTATATCGCCGTCCTGCACGTTATTCATTACGTCGTTATATATGCGGTCGGCGTCGCGGGTCTCCCAATCGTTTGAGTTGAGCGACCAGTTTATGATGGGCAATCCCAGCGCCTCGCACACCGTCGTGCTCGTCGCGCCGTAGGGCGTGCGCGCAACCTCGGGCTGTGTGCCCAGTATGCTTATGTGCGCCGCGTTGCACTGACTGAGCTCGTTTTCCACCTCGGCGGCGGTCATTTCGGTCAGTTTGCTATGGCTATACAGGTGCGTGCCTACCAGATTGCCCATGCTGTATTCGCGCTTCACCTCATCGGCGTACTGCTCAACTCTATCGCCCAGCACGAAGAATGTGCCTAAGCCCCCGCTCTTTTCAAGCGCGTCCAGTATGCGCCCGGTCTGATTGCTGGGTCCGTCGTCAAACGTCAATGCGACTGCGGGTTTATTCTTATCCAGCGTGCGTCCGGTGTACTGCGACACGATTTGCCCGGGCGAGAGTGTGGCTGCCTCGGTGGGCGCCCCAGTTGCCTCGGGCACGGCAGTCGCCTCGGGCGCGGCGGTGCTGAGCGTGATTATCGCCGCAGAGCGCTTTGTATTGTCCTTGATGCTTACGCGCTTTACGTTGCGCATCATGAGCGGCACTACGACTATCAGCACCAGCACAAACGCAGTCAGCGCGATGAGTATCCTTCTGTCGATTTGCGGGCGCGCATCGGCGGGCGGGATATTGTCGTGATCGCGACCGCCGTACACGGGCGAGCGTTGCCCGTGCGCGCCCTGCTTTTGATCGCCCTGCATGCGCTGCCCGTCGTATCGGCGCGCATCGCGCGTGTATGTATTTTCCCTGCGGTAGTTATCGCGCGAGTCGTTACGCTCGCCGCGGTAATTGTCGCGCGGGTTTGAGTATGTATTGCGGTAATCGTCGCGCGCATAATCGCGCGGCTCGTATGCATTGCGCGCGGGGTTGGGGCGGGTAGTGGAGCGCGACGCGTCGTCATATTCGCGCGGGCGGCTATCGGGTATGTCATAGCCCTCGCCGTACTCTACGGCATTTTCGTCCTCTTCGCCGTTCCACTTGGGCACGCGCATTTCGCTGCGGGATTTACGCGCGTATTCGCGCCCGTCGTCGTATGATGCCATTTGCCGTACCATCCTTCAGATAAATATGCATATCAATATGATAACACCTGCGCGCGCCTTAGGCAATGTTTTCCGAATAAATTCAAAATGTGGCATCAATTAGACGAAGTGTTATTAATACAGTACATCGCCCAAATCCGCTTGACACCAAATTGCATACGGCATATAATAGATAGCGTGCAATGTAATTGAATTTTGAATTGCGCGCTGCCGCCCAGGAAGGCGGTTGGAGCAAGGCGCGCGGGAAGGAGGACTGGCATATTTGGCTGAGGACCTGGGCTACGTCGGTAGGCAATTGAAGCGCATACACATGATAATGGATTACAGCTTCAATAGTGTCATTGCGAGGTACGATCTGACAATCGCACAGGCAGACATGCTCATATTGCTGTTTCACAACAAGGGCAGACCGATGTGTCAAAAGGACATAGAAGACAGACTGGGGCTCAAAAACCCCACGGTCACCGGCACGCTCAAGCGGCTGGAGGCCAAGGGATTCATCGAACGCGTGCCGCTTGAAAGCGACCGCAGGTTTAATCAGATCACACCCACGCCGCGCGCATGGGAAATGGACGCGGCCATATTGGACACAATACGCAAAAGCAATGCGCAGATGCTTCGCGGCTTTGATAAGGACGAATGCGATGCGCTTTGCGGTTACCTGAATCGAATTATAGCAAATCTCAGTGAACAGGGAGGTTGAGGCTTCAAATGAAAAGGTTGATGGCATACATAGGGCAGTATAAGAAATACGCCATTGCCACGCCGTTCGTAATGATAGGTGAAGTGCTCATGGAGCTGTTTATACCACTCGTTATGGCGGCCATGATAGATAAGGGCATATCCAACCACGACGTGAGCTACACGGTGTGGATGGGACTACTGATGATACTGATGGCGATAGTATCGCTGTGCTTCGGCTCGCTGGGCTCGCGTTTCGGCGCAGTCGCCAGCATGGGCTTTGCAAAGAACGTGCGCCGCGCCGTGTTTGAAAAGGTGCAGTCGTTCTCGTTCTCCAATGTGGATAAGTTCTCCACCGCGTCCCTGGTCACCCGTCTGACCACCGACGTAAACAACGTTCAGAACGCGTTCAACATGATGATCCGCATGGTATTCCGCGCGCCCATCATGATGATTGGCGCTCTGGTAATGGCCATAAAGCTCAACGCGCGTCTGGCAATGGTATTCCTGGTCGCCATACCCGTACTGGGCATTGGTCTTTACCTGATCATGACCCGCGCCCATCCGCGCTTTAAGGTCATGCTTGAAAAGTACGATGCTCTTAACTCCGACGTTCAGGAAAACCTGGTCGCCATCCGCGTAGTTAAGGCGTTCGTGCGCGAAAAGTACGAAGCCGATAAGTTCAACGCCAGCGCCAAGGCCGTGCGCGATGCTCAGTACTACGCCGAAAAGCTGGTACAGCTCAACTCCCCGCTTATGCAGATCTGCATGTACGGCTGCACCGTGGCGGCGCTGTGGTTCGGCGGCAACATGGTTATCGGCGGCACATTCCAGATTGGTGCGCTGTCCTCCTTCATCGGCTACATCACTCAGACCCTGTCCTCCCTTATGATGGTTTCCATGATACTGATGATGACCATCATATCCCGCGCATCCATAACCCGTATCAACGAGGTTCTGGACGAAACCCCCGACATTTCCGATAAGGATGCCAAGGCGGAAACCCGCGTTGAGGATGGCTCCATTGAGTTTAAGAACGTTACCTTCTCCTACGGCAAGAATCAGGAGCGCCCGACAATCTCCAACATCAACCTGAAGATCCCTTCGGGCTCGCATGTGGGCATAATCGGCGGTACCGGTTCTGCTAAGTCCACGCTCGTGCAGCTGATACCGCGCCTTTACGATGTAAACGAGGGCGAGGTAATAGTCGGCGGTCACGACGTGCGCGACTACAAGCTCCATGTGCTGCGCGATGACGTTGCAATGGTGCTGCAAAAGAACGTCCTGTTCTCGGGCACTATAGCCGAGAACCTGCGCTGGGGCAATGAGCACGCCACTCAGGAAGAAATCGAGACCGCGTGCAAGAGCGCTCAGGCGCACGACTTCATAATGTCCTTCCCGGACGGCTACGAAACCGAACTGGGTCAGGGCGGCGTAAACGTATCCGGCGGTCAGAAGCAGCGTCTGTGCATAGCGCGTGCGCTGATTAAGAAGCCCAAGATAGTCATAATGGATGACTCCACCAGCGCGGTCGATACCGCGACCGATGCGCGCCTGCGCGATGCAATGCACCGCGAGCTCAAGGACACCACGTCCATTACCATTGCCCAGCGCATTACCTCAATCGCCGACTGCGATATGATTATCGTAATGGATGATGGTAAGATTTCCGACGTAGGCACGCATGATCAGCTTATGAAGACTTCCGAGATTTACCGCGAGGTATATCAGTCCCAGCAGAAGGGGGTGGCGTAAATGTCAGAGCGCAGAAATGAAAATCAGCGTCCCATGGGCGGTCCGGGTCACGGTCCGGGCGGCAGACGCGGTCCGGGTGGCCCGGGTGATAAGCCCAAGGACATTAAGGGCAGCATAGTCCGCCTGATGAGCTATATGGGCGCCTATAAGTGGTATCTGCTCCTGGTCGTGGCGCTAATCGCGCTGTCGTCCCTGGCGCAGGTCAAGGGCACCAGCTTTTTGCAGAGCATAGTCGACGATTACCTTAGCCCGCTGGCAGAGGAGTACCTGTCGACCAGCGCAATAAATACCGACCTCATGATGGGCTTTACAAAGACCCTTGTCAGCATGGCGTTTGTGTACGTGTTCGGCGCGTTCTCCACATTCGCATATGCGCGCCTCATGCTTAAGATATCGACCGGTACCCTGCTCAAGCTCCGTACCGACCTGTTCGACCATATGGAGACCCTGCCCATACGCTATTTCGATACGCATGCGCACGGCGACATAATGAGCCGCTACACCAACGATGTCGATACCATACGTGAAATGATGTCCAACTCGGTCGCCAACTTCATATCCTCCGGCATTACCGTTGTGGGCATATTCGTGATGATGATCTACTATTCGTGGCTGCTGACTCTGGTCGTAATCGCCATGATGCTATTAATAACCTTCGTATCCGGCAAGATCGCCGGCATGTCGGGTCGCTACTTCCGCAAGCAGCAGACCGCCCTGGGCGCACTGAACGGCTATATCGAAGAGATGATAGAAGGCGCTAAGGTAGTAAAGGTCTTCTGCCGCGAGGAAAAGACTCAGGAGCAGTTTGACGTACTCAACGATAACATGTGCGATGCGGCAACCGCTGCGAACACGTTCGGCGGCATAATGGGTCCTGTCAATAATAACTTAAGCCACGCCTTGTACGCGATTATAGCCATGATAGGCTGCGTAATGGTCATAAACGGCTTCACCGGACTTACCCTGGGCACACTGATTGCATTCCTTCAGTACACCCGCCAGTTCTCTCAGCCGGTATCCATGATCTCTCAGCAGTTCAACACCGTGCTTAACGCGCTGGCCGGCGCAGAGCGCGTGTTCGCCCTGATAGACGAGCCCAGCGAAGAGGATAAGGGCTATGTCTCCATCGTCAATGTTAATTATGACAAGGATGGCAAGGTCACCGAGAGCGAAAAGGTCACCGGTAACTGGGCATGGAAGCACCCGCACACCGACGGTAGCGGCACCGACTATAAGCCGGTACACGGCGATGTCGTGTTCGAGGACGTGACGTTCGGCTATGTGCCCAACAAGACCGTGCTGCGCGATGTAAGCCTGCACGCAATGCCGGGCGAAAAGATTGCTCTGGTCGGCTCCACCGGCGCGGGCAAGACCACGATAACCAACCTTATCAACCGCTTCTACGATGTGCCCGATGGCAAGATACGCTATGACGGCATCAACATCAATAAGATCCGCAAGACCGACCTGCGCCGCTCGCTGTCCATGGTTCTGCAGGATACCCACCTGTTCACCGGCACCGTTATGGAAAACATCCGCTACGGCAAGCTGGACGCGACCGATGATGAGGTGCGCGCCGCCGCTAAGCTGGCGAACGCGGATAGCTTCATAACCCGCCTGCCGCAGGGCTACAACACGATGCTGACTCAGGACGGCGCAAACCTGTCGCAGGGTCAGAGACAGCTGCTGGCCATAGCGCGCGCCGCAGTCGCCAACCCGCCCGTGCTGATACTGGACGAGGCGACCTCTTCCATAGATACCCGTACCGAGCAGCTTGTTGAGCGCGGTATGAATCAGCTGATGGAAGGCCGCACGGTATTCGTAATAGCCCACCGCCTGTCCACCGTACGCAACTCCGACATGATACTGGTTCTGGAGCACGGCCAGGTAATCGAGCGCGGCAAGCACGAAGAGCTGCTGGCACAGAAGGGTCGCTACTACCAGCTCTACACCGGCGCACTGGAACTCAGCTAATCGTTTCCCATACAGAAAGAACATCAAGCGGGACTGTCATAAGGCAGCCCCGCTGCTTTTTGAGCGGGCGCGCGTGCGCGCCCGCCAGCTGTTAGCCGTTAGCGGTTAGCTGTTAGCTTGAGTTAGTATGCAAGTGGCTTTTCAGAACTAATATTCAATTGCTCGTTTCATGCTTTGCATACCTTACTCGCGCTGTGTTGAGTTAGAGCGCTAAGTAGCTCAGCACAACTAACTAAAGCTAACCGCTAACGGCTAACCGCTAACCGCTACAAACAGGAGGTTACTATGCAAAAGATACTTGGCGCAATGCGCCGCTGCTGTCAGGACTTTGACATGATTAAGCCCGGCGACCGCATAGCCGTGGGCGTATCGGGCGGCAAGGACAGCCTGCTGCTTCTGTACGCGCTCGCGCTGTACCGCGATCATATGGGCATACCGTTTGAGGTGGAGGCGATTACGCTTGAAACAGGCATACCGCCCGCCGATTACGCGCCCGTGCGCGAGTTGTGCCAAAAGCTCAATGTGCCCTGCACCATCGAGCACACCGAAATATCCGAGATAGTCTTTAACCGCCGCCACGAAAAGAACCCCTGCGCGCTGTGCGCCAAGCTCAGGCGCGGCGCGCTCAACGACATCGCGCTCAAGCACGGCTGCAATAAGGTCGCATTGGGGCATCACCGCGACGACGCGCTGGAGACATTTATGCTAAGCATGTTCTACGAGGGGCGCCTGAACACGTTTAAGCCGGTCACGCACCTGGACCGCACCGGTCTTACCGTAATCCGCCCGCTGCTCTACGTAAGCGAAAAGCAGATCATAGGCGCCGTGCGCAAGCTGGATCTCAAAGTAGTCAAATCCACCTGCCCCGCCAACGGCGTGACCAAGCGCGAGGATATGAAGCAGCTATTGGATGATATTTGCAAACGGATTCCTACGGCTAGGCAGTACATGCTTAATGCTATTAAAGAGAGTCGGTTGTGGGAGTAGGGGAGGGGGATTCTTTTTGAAGGCTCAAACCTCTGCGTTTTCAACTGCTTGCTTTCAAATTATGAATAAAGTACTACCATAATTTATCGTTTATCCGTCAAACTTGACAAGACGGGCGGGGCGGCATACAATTGGTATTATGGGTGCAATATATTGTAGGATAATTCGCGATGCGCGCATTTGAGGGCGCATTTACACAATAAAGGAGGTTGGGCGTATGGCAGTTCGCATCCGGCGGCTCATGCTGTTGATGGCGCTTATACTGCTTATGATGCTTGGGCATGCCAGCGCCGAAGCGGGCATTGTCGGCAGCATAATTGCCCAGATGTATGAGGACGGCGTTTCATCCGAAGAGTATGAGCCGCTGAGCGTTGAGATAACCTTAAGCAGCGAATCGCTAGCGCAGGCGGGCGCATGTCCGGCGTCGATAACGCTACTCAACGACGGCGACGATGTTATCGGCGATGTCACGCTATACGATGCGGACGGCGACGTGCTATGGGGACCATACGATTTGGACTTAAGCGGGCGCTACACCTGGCGCGGCTCGCTTGACATAACCGATGAGATGCTGGATGCGGGCGAGGCGACTTGCACCGTCAGCTATGTGCTTGCCAAGGGCGATACGCGCTACGAAAAGCGCGTCACGCGCGAATACTCGGCGGCGATAATGCGCGGCACCGCGCAGCCGTCGATTGAGTTCAGCCGTTCGCAGTCGATGACGTACGCGCAGCCGGGTCAGAGCATAACGCTCACATACACCGTCAAGAACACGGGCAATGTACCGCTTATAAACGTAAACGTGACCGACGAGCTTGTGGGCGAGGTCGGAACGCTAAGCGAATTGGCGATTGACGAAAAGAAGACTTTCACCAAGCGCGTGACCGTGGGCGAAAGTGCGTTAAGCAGCAAGCCGCGCGTTTCGTACTCATACAGCGGCAGTCAGGACATTGTCGAAAAGGAGCTTGCCGCGTCATCCATCAAGATAGCGCAGCCCAGTCTTGAGGTTGTGCTTGAATCCGATGCCACGCTTGTCAATCCGGGCGACACGGTCATGCTGCGCTGCAAGCTGATAAACAACGGCAATGTCGGCTACAAGAAGGTACAGTTAAGCGACCAGGTATTAGGCGATCTGGGGTACATAGACGACCTACGCGCGGGCAAGGACACGGTCTACGCCAAGGCGGTACGCATATCGTCCAAGACGACATTCAAGTTCACTGTAACGGCGAACGACACGACCGGCAGCGATGTCACTGCGGTATCGAATTCGCTTACAATCGACGTAGTCAATCAAGCCGACGAGGACAGTCTAACGCTCAGCGCGCAGCCCGACCGCACATCGGTTGCCGAGGGCGAGACTGTCACGTTCACGCTTGTGCTATGCAACAGTGGCGCGAGCGACATATACGGCATTGAGGTATCCGAGCGCACGCGCGGCTTTATTGCGCATGTGAACCAGTTACGCGCGGGCGAGACCATGCCCATAACCGTAGGCTACGATGTGACGGGGTACGAGATGTTCACCTTCTCCGCCACCATGACGCAGCAGGACGGCGCCAAGCGCGAGGCTTTAGCCGGACCTATTACGATATCCCTAGGTCAGGCCGCGCCCACAGAAGAGCCCACAGCGGCGCCCACAGCCACTCCCGCGCCCACGATTGCGCCCGGGCTTATGCGCGCCTACGACGAGGCGTTCAACCACATAGTCACCTGCATACTGGCTATATCGGTATGCCTAATAATAGTACTGATTGTAATCGCCCTAGCCTGCCGTGCGCAGCGCAAGTCCGCTCGCCGCCGCCGTCGCAAAGGCCGTCGCCGCGGCAAGCCCGCCCCGCCACCCCAACAGCCCGAAGACGACGTGAAGGTCTACATCCCCACTCGCAAACGGTCCGAGCACAGGAAGTAGGGACGGGGGGAACGAGGGGAACGTTTCTTTCTTTGAAAAGAAAGAAACAAAGAAACTTTGATCTGCCTGC